>JBCLQU010000002.1:214476-259827 GCA_041223705.1 Christensenellaceae bacterium 44-20 | reverse complement strand
TACGTGCCCGATCGTTCCGATGTTGACATGCGGTTTATTTCTCTGAAATACTTCCTTTGCCATTCTCTTTCTCCTTTTTTACTTGCTTTCGTGCGTAAGCCTGACTAGAATGTGGTAGTCACGTGGTATTCTGGAGCGGGTGATGGGAATCGAACCCACGTAGCCAGCTTGGGAAGCTGGAACTCTACCATTGAGTTACACCCGCATAACCACGTGCTGTTCTTATTCTATAATCCCTCCCTGTTTTTGTCAATAGAAAAGCCCTAAAATAAAGAAAGTGCGGAGGAAAATTTCTCCGCACTTTTTGTCATTATTTTTCCCTTATTTTCTAGGAAGATGCGCTGGGCAGCGCAGGCGCCGGCTCGCCGGAAGGCGATGCACTGGGCGCGGCAGAAGGCACCTGGGAAGGAGAAGGAGAGGGTGAAGGCGAGGGGCCGACGGCCAGCGTCCCCGGGAAGGCCTTATATGTCTCGGTGGAATACAGCTCCTTTTCCCCAATCTGCTTGCCGCTCTGCTTATCCTTTTTAATCTTCCAGACTTTTACCTGGATAAAGTTGTGCCGCGGCTTGACCCACTGGGATGCTTCGGGCTTGAGCTCGGGGTCTACCGTGATTGCCGGCGATTCCGTGGGCTCTTCGTCTTTGACATCCTCCACCTCAAAGCTGACGTCGTAATCCATCTTGGGGCCGTATACCTTGATGGTAACCGTTCTGTCGTTCTTGCCGTCTACCACCGCCACGACGGCAATGGGCGTATCATAGTTGTTCTGGAAGACAAAGTCCGGCCCGCCGGTGGAGATGGTGGCGTCCAGCCCGGTGGGGACATAGCCCAGCGGCCAGGAGTGGTGCGAGCGCGTCGTGATTTTCACTTCGCTCTTGATCAGCGCGATATACAGCGTCGAAGAGACCTGGCAAATGCCGCCGCCCGGCTCTTCCACGTATTTTCCGTTGTTGATGCCCGCCGCATCCTTCCAGCCCGTCTCCTTGGTGCGCGGGCCGGCCGCATCGTTGATGGACCACTTTTCCCCTGGCTGGAGCACCGTGCCGTTGACCACCGTCGCCATGCGCCAGATATTATAGCGGCGCTCATATTTGGAATCCTTGAACCGGGTTGTAAACGAAGCCATGAGCTGGCAGTTTTCCTCCAGCTCGGCTTTGGTCAGCGTCGGCTGCGTCTCGCTTATTTCGGCGGCAATCTGGCTGTTCAGGTCGTCTGCGGCCAGCTTTTCCAGAATCGCCGCGGCCAGCTTCTCATCGTCCACTTCCCTGCCAACCGCCTCTTCTTTGATGCTCAGCGCGCCGTTCAGCTGCAAATTTTCCTCATCCTTGGTTTCGCTGATGACGATCTCCGCGTTCTGAACCGGCGTATTATAGCGCTCGCCCATAGTCTCCAGGCTGGCCTTGAGCGTCTGCTCGGAGGCCTGAACCGTCAGCGGGAAGTTCATTCCCTCTTTTTCGGCTTTCTTTTTCGCCTCGCGGTTTTCTGAGGCCGTGCCGTCTTTGCCGTAGAAAAGCGCCTGCTCCATCACGGAAGGATAATCAATGGATGCGCCCAGCATCTCGCTGTCCAGCGCGTAAACCTCGCCGTCAACGGTATATTCCACCGAAAGCTGCGAGAGCTTGAGCTGCATTTTTTCCGCGACCAGCGGCTCCGCTTCGGCATAAGTTTTATCCGAGACGTCAATCCCTTCGATGCACACGCCAGTCTCAAACTTGCCGCTGGCCAGAATCTCTGCGCGCTTTTCCGGCGTCATCTCGCCGCCGCCCGCAAAGAAAACAAAATAAGCGCCTGCCGCCATGAGCAAAACTGCCGCCACAATGCAGACGACAATCCACAGCTGCCGGTTGTTTCCCCGCCGTCTCCTATTCCTCTCGGCCGGCCGGCCATTTTTCGCTTTTGTATTTTTGCCGCGATAGCTGCTCTGATAGCCGCGTTTTCTTCCTGCCATTGCTCTATTCTGTCCCTTCTGTCAAATCGCCCTGCTGCTTCATGTGATAGAGCAGCACATAAAGGCTGTCGCTTAAATGCACATTTTCCAGCCGCACGCCCCGGCTCACTTCCACATCCGTCGGCGCAAAATTCCAGATACCCCGGACGCCCAGCCCACAGAGCATGGATGCCGTCTCCTGCGCGGCTTCTTTGGGCGTGCAGATGATGCCGAGATCGATGCGGCTTTGCCGGGCAAATTCCGCCAGCGTCTGCACATGGCGTATCGCACAGCCCGCCACGGTTTTGCCTATGGCCTCCGGCCGTACATCAAACACGCCGATGATCCGAAACTTTTCGCAGGCAAAACCGGAATAGCGGACCAGCGCCTGGCCAATATTGCCCGCGCCGATGATCACCGCCCCGTATGCCTGCTCCAGCCCTAAAATAGCTGCAATCTCATCCCGCAGCTTGCCGATGGAATATCCGTATCCCTGTTGCCCGAAGCCACCGAAACAGTTGAGATCCCGGCGGATCTGCGAGGCATTCATCCCAAGCTCTTCGCTCATGCGGGAGGAGGAAATCCGCTCCTCCCCCTGCAAAAGCTTATCGCTCAAATACCGGTAGTATTTGGGCATTCTGCGGATGACTGCCTCTGGAACTTTTCCATAAGAGCCCATCTATTGCTCCACGTTTTTCTTGGTATGATTGAGCAGGCCGCCGGCCAGCAGAATTTCCCGCAGGCGCTCTGAAACTTCCAGCTTCACTTCATACGTCTCGCCCTTGGTAAGGTTGCGCAGGACGAATGGCTCTTGGCCCCGGGTTTTCTGCTGCGCACGCTCGATGCAAAGCGCATCGCCCTGGCCGATTTTATCGTAATCCGCTTCGTTTGCGAAAACCAGCGGCAAAATGCCCGAGTTGATGAGATTGCTCATATGGATGCGGGCAAAGCTCTTTGCGATGACGCCCTTGATGCCCAGATACAGCGGAACCAGCGCCGCGTGCTCTCTGGAAGAGCCCTGGCCGTAGTTTTGGCCAGCCACCAAAAACCCGCCGTTTTTCTCCTTTGCCCGGGCCGGGAAAGAGGCGTCCACAGGCGAGAGGCAGTAATCCGAAAGATACGGGATATTTGAGCGGTAGGGCAGCAGCTTGGCGTTGCTGGGCATAATATGGTCTGTCGTGATATTATCTTCCATTTTCAGCAGTACTTCCCCGCCAATTTCCTCGGGCATCGCCTGGTTGATGGGGAACGGCTTGATATTCGGGCCGCGGACGACTTCCACCTGCGCGCCGTCCTCCGCCGGGGCCACGACCATATTGTCGTTTACCTCGAACACCTCTGGCATCTCGATGCAAAGCTCTGCCAGCTTGCTCTGCGGCAGGCTCAGCGGCGAGGTGAACACGCCGGCAATTGCGCTGGCCGCCGCCGTTTCCGGCGAGACCAGATAGACGCTGGCGCTGGGCGTTCCGCTGCGGCCAAAGAAGTTGCGGTTGAACGTCCGAAGCGAGACGGCGTCCGTCGCCGGAGACTGCCCCATGCCAATGCAGGGCCCGCAGGCGCATTCCAAAATGCGCGCGCCTGCCGCAACCATATCTGCCAGCGCGCCGTTCTTCGCCAGCATATTGAAAACCTGGCGGCTTCCCGGCGCGATGACCAGGCTCACGTTATCCGCGACCTTTTTGCCTTTGAGGATGGCCGCGGCTTTCATCATATCCGTATAGGAGGAGTTGGTGCAGCTGCCAATGCAGACCTGATCCACCTTCATCCCCGCGAGATTGTCGACCGTCTCGATGTTATCCGGGCTGTGCGGGCAGGCGGCCAGCGGCGCCAGCTCTCCCAAATCGATGACCAGGTGCTCGTCGTATACCGCGTCCGCATCTGCCGAAAGCGGCGTATAATCCTGCTCTCTGCCCTGGGCTTTTAAGAAGCTTCTGGTTACTTCATCGCTGGGGAAAATGGAGGTCGTTGCGCCCAGCTCCGCGCCCATGTTGGTGATCGTCGCCCGATCCGGCACGCTCAGCGCGGCAATGCCCTCGCCGCTGTATTCGATGACTTTGCCCACGCCGCCTTTTACCGTCAGTTCCTGCAAAACTTTCAAAATGACATCTTTGGCAGAGACACCCGGATTCAGCTTGCCCCTCAGTTCCACATTGACGACACTTGGCATATTGAGATAGTATGCGCCGCCGCCCATGGCCACGGCCACATCCAGCCCGCCTGCGCCAATGGCGATCATGCCGATGCCGCCGCCCGTGGGCGTGTGGCTGTCCGAGCCCAGCAGCGTCGCCCCGGGCACGCCAAAGCGCTCCAGGTTGACCTGATGGCAGATGCCATTGCCCGGCCGCGAGAAATAGATGCCGTGCTTTTTGGCAACCGTCTCGATAAACTTGTGGTCATCCGCATTTTCACTGCCCGATTGCAGCATATTATGATCGATATAGGCCAGAGACTTTTTCGTTTTGACTCTCGGAATCCCCATAGCCTCGAATTGCAGATAGGCCATTGTGCCCGTCGAATCCTGCGTCAGCGTATAGTCGATGCCGATGGAGATTTCACCGCCCGGCACCATTTCGCCGGATTTCAGGTGGTTTTCCAAAATCTTATACGTCAGTGTTTTTCCCATTGTTTGCTCCGCCCTTTCGTCAAATACATGCAAATTTTCTTATAGTAAATTGTACTTGTAAACGATAAAAATTGCAAGATGCTTGTCCGCCGCAGCGCGCTTTATGGTATAATGATTCCACCCGTTACTGAAATCAGAGATTTCAAACGGGTTCCCGGATTCATTGAACCATGGCACCGCTCCGCTTTGCCGCGGCGCTGGAAGGGGAAGCAAGCTGACGCTTGCCCTTATCATGGTATAATAACCTCACTGCGCTGATTAAAAGGTCAAGAGCGATGGGCAGTCATGGGGGCAAGCCCCATATCCCTTTACTTATTTTAGAAATGGGATTGCAGGGAAAGACGGTCCGCATGGCGGGCTGGAGATGGGGGAGCAAGCTGGCGCTTGCGCTTATCATAGCATCCCTCTTATTGCCGCATTTTTCGCTGGCATCAGGCCAAATCCATCACCGCAAAGGCCATACTATGGCATTATTTACCATCGTGCTTTGCGGGGCGATAAATGTCATTGAAAAATTTACAAAAATAAATGATAGAAAGGAAAAAATATGAGAGTTTGGGGAATTTTAAATAAAAATCATAAAATTATCGCCAGCACGACGGCTTTCAGCCCACAGGAGGAAACCGGGCAGGCGCTGCTGGAATGCTTGGAGCAAATCTATAAAAGCTTGGATATTGCCGAGCCCGTCTGGGTTTCCAAACACGCCCGGGAGCTTTCCGCCTTCCGCAAAACAAAGTTTATGTCCTCGGATTTTATCGAGCCGATCTCCTTCGATTTTTTTGAAATCGAAATTTTGCCAGAGGATTCATAGAATATTCATTTTCGGGCAGACTATCTCCGAAAGGAGTTGATAGTTTTGGATATCGCAGCACTTATTTTAGTCATTATCGGCGCGATTAACTGGCTTCTCATCGGGCTGTTTCAGTTCGATCTCGTCGCTGCAATCTGCGGCGGGCAGACGGCCATCCTAAGCCGGATTATCTATTCTCTCGTGGGAATAGCTGGTCTTTGGTGCTTATCCCTTTTTTCCAGGTACATTCCAAAAAGAGACCATTAAAGAACGCCCGGGATTATCCCGGGCTTCTTGCTTTTTTTCCGCCCTTTTGCCGGGCGCTTTTCTTGCTATTTCTCCCGGCCTCACATATAATAAAACCATACCTTTAAAAAAGAATCGGAGGATGCGGTTTATGGCGATTGTCGATCAGGCAGAAATTTTTGCGCCGCTGGCAGAAAAATTACAGCACGGCGGCTGTTTTCTAGTAACGGGCAGGGAGAAGCCCAATATTATGACCATCGGCTGGAGCACCGCCGGCATTATGTGGAATAAGCCGGTGTTTGCCGTTCCCGTCCGCCTTTCGCGGTATTCGCACGCCAAGCTGGAAGAGCTGGGCGAGTTTACCGTGTGCGTGCCCTCCAGCCTTCATCCCATGAAAAAAGAGCTGGCCATCGCAGGGATGAAGTCCGGCAGGGATATGGATAAAATCGCGGAGCTCGGCTTGGAGATGGAGGCATCTGAAACAGTCTCTGTCCCGCGCATCAAGGGCTGTGCCGCCGTCTATGAATGCCGGGTCATCTATAAAATGCAGATGCCCGAAGCCGAGCTGGACCGCGAGATCGTCTCTAAGCACTACGCCGCCGGGGATTATCATACCATCTACTACGGCGAAATCCTCTGCTGCCATCAGTTTTAGGAGGCAAATATGCTCATCGCCCAGCTCATGCAAAAAATGATCGCCTATGCCGATGGAAATATTCACGATATCAACCACTTCCTGAAAGTCTATGCCTATGCCAAAACCATCGGAGAGTGCGAAGGGCTGGATGGGCAGACGCAGGAAATCCTGGAGGCGGCCGCAATCATCCATGATATTGCCTGCCCGCTTTGCCGCATCAAATACGGCAATACCAGCGGCAAAAACCAGGAGATAGAGAGCCCTGCGCTGGTTCGGGAATTTCTGAAAAATTCCGGCCTTTCGGAAGAGGCCATCAGCCGCATCGCCTATCTCGCGGGCCATCACCATACACCCGGCGCCGCAGACGGCATGGATTATCAAATTCTCATTGAGGCAGATTATCTCGTCAATGCAGACGAGAGTGGGCATTCCAAAGAAAAAATTCAAAATGCCATGCAGCATATTTTCAAAACCCGGACGGGCGCAGAACTGCTGCGTGCAGTCTACCAGTTGTCTTAGGGGGCGCCATGCAGGAGGTTTTCATGCGCAGGCTGCTGCCGGGCGAAATCCCGGCGTTCATCCAGCTGCGGCTGGAACAGCTGAGGGAAGAGGGCTCAAAGCTCCCGCCTAATCTGGAAGCTTCGCTTGCTTCCTACTACCAGCGGCATATGGCGGATGGCAGCTTTATCTCGTGGGTAGTGTGCCGCGGCGATCAGATCATCGCCACCAGTGGCATCTCCCTGGTGGAAAAGCCTCCGTATGCCAGCAACCCTTCGGGGAGAATTGCCCTGGTTTCCAGTATGTATACCAAAAAGCCCTACCGCCGGCAGGGCATCGCCAAAGCGCTTTTGAGCAAAATCGTCGCAGAGGCCAAAGCGTGGGGGTGCGGCACCGTGCAGATCACAGCCTCGGATCAGGGCGTTTTGCTCTACGAAGATTTTGGATTCCAAAAAAATGCCAATTTTCTGCAGTTTCAGATCAAATAGCAGACATGCAAAGGAGAGAAAAATGAGAGTCTTTATCAGCGCCGATATTGAAGGCATCGCTACCACGACGCTTTGGAGCGAAACCGAAACCCAGACGCAGGCCGTCGCACAGGCGCACGCCGCGCAGATGACGGCGGAAGTGAAGGCCGCCTGCGAAGGAGCAATCGCCGCCGGCGCCGACTATATCCTGGTGCGCGATGCCCATGAAACCGGGACGAACATCGATATTCACCAGCTCCCCGCCTGCGCAGAGGTCATCCGCGGCTGGAGCGGCCACCCCTACTGCATGGTGGAGGGCATCGACAAAAGCTTTGACGCCGCGCTGTTCATCGGCTATCACTCGGCCGCCGGCCGGGAGGGCAGCCCGCTCTCGCACACCAACAACCAGCGGCTCTTCTGGGTGAAGATCAACGGCCAGAAAGTCAGTGAATTCCAGATGCATAGCTGGGCCTGCGCGCTGGAAGGCGTGCCCACCGTGTTTCTCTCGGGCGACCAGATGCTCTGCGAGGACTGCGCCTCTCTGCACCCAAAGCTCAAGGCTCTGGCAGTCAAGAGCGGGTTTGGCGGAGCGACGCGCAGCATGGCCCCTTCCCTGGCCGTCCAGAAAATCCGTGAACAGGCAGAACAGGCGCTGCGCCAGGATCTATCCGGCGCGCTCTGCACCCTGCCCGAAACCTTCCATTTTGAAATTTGCTACAAAGATCATACGCTGGCGACCAAGATGTCGTTCTTCCCGGGCTTCCGAAAGACAGACGACAACACCATCGCCATGGATTCGGGCAGCTATCTGGATTTGCTGGTTGCCGCACGGTTTGTCTTTTAGCCCAAAGGCACCCTATCGCCGGAATCGCCCTGTGCGCGGATCATCCTCAGCCATATCTCTTAGCCACCCGGACAGATGTGCGCTGTTGTGCAAAAAAATACACAAAAAAGCGGTCAGCTCATGCTGCCCGCTTTTTTCTCTTTTTGCCGTCCGCTTACTGCCTGGCAATGCCATCCTCAAAGAAATACCGCACGAGAATCTGGCATGGGTTCTCCCCTCCCCAGATCTTCTCGAAGCATTCCAGAGGCGCAAAGCCCATTTTCTCATAAAATGCCCGGGTTTTGGCATAGCCCGCATCCGGGTTGCTCTCGCCCAGCGTTTTGACCTGCAAATATCCAATCCCATTTTGCCAGCACCACGCGGCACAGCGCCAGAACAGCGCCCGGCCTATGCCTTCGCGGTGCATATGCGGCGCAACGCCCATGACGGCAATCTCCGCCGCGCGATCGGAAAGCCGTTTGGCGGCCAGAAAACCGGCTGCTTTGCCATCCTTTCGCGCGCAAAACACAGCCTGATTTTCGCAGTCTGCCGCATACCTCTCCCGCGCCTGCTCGTTTTCGAACCACCCGGGCAGCTGCTCCAGAATTTCCGCCGCCGCGGCGCACTTCTCCCTGGAATCATGCAGCTGCTCTGCCCGATATGCGCCTGAATCGAGATACTCTATGATCTCCCAAATCTCGGGATAGAAGAACAGCTTGCCCGTCAGAACCAGCTGCCGAAGCGCCGCAAGATCCGCCCACTTGGCGCCCGAGACTTCCTCGGATTGCAGCTTTAGCCGGCTTACCGGAACATCCATTTGCAGCAAATAAATATCCCAGATGAGATGCGTGCCGTCCTGGCGCAGGATCCGGCGCAGAAATTGCAGCTGTTCCGGCTGAACCGCCAGGCCCAGCTCTTCTCTCAGCTCCCGGATGCACCCGGAGCGGGTATCCTCCCCCGCCACCATGCGCCCGGTCGTCAGCCCCCAGACGCCCGGCAGAATCTCGCAGTCCTGGCTGCGCTCCTGAATGAGCACTTCCCCCTTGGAGTTGACAATCCAAACTTCCATCGCCAAATGATAGTCCTCAGCGGAAAGCTCCGCCCCTTTAGGCACTGTTTTCCCCGTCTTTTCTGCAAACCGATCGTAAAGATCCCAAACTTCCATATCTGCCCTCGCTTTCGCTCCGCCCGGCTACCTGGCCGCGAAAAACACGCGCCGTTCGCCCTCTCGCAAAACTTCATACCGGCGGACGTGAAATGCCCGCTCAATCGCCTCTTCCTCCAGGCACTCCTGGGTCTCCCCTTCAAAAAAGACGCCGCCTTCCTGCAAAATGACGATGCGATCCGCATACTGCACGGCCTGGGAAAGGTTGTGCAGTATAATCATCACCGTCTTTTTGTGCCGGTTTTTCAGCTCTCTTAATTTGCTCAGAAAAGCCGCTTCGTATTCCATATCCAGGTGCGTCGTCGGCTCATCCAGGATGACGGCCCGGGTATTCTGCGCCAAAATCATGGCCAGATACGCCCGCTGCTGTTCCCCGCCCGAAAGCAGGCGTATGTTCTTACCGCGCATCTCCCAAATATCCGCATCGCGCATGGCTTGCTGGACCGCCTCGCGATCCGCCCGGGAAAAGCGCTTTCCAATATCCAGATAGGGGCTGCGCCCAAAGCCCACCAGTTCCTCCACCGACACCTGCGGCCGCTCCAGATTCTGCGGCAGAATCGCCAGCAGTTTGGCCCGCTCCCGCGGGGAGAGCAGCGCAATATTCTGCCCGGAAAAACAGATCTCCCCCCTATAGCGCAGCTCCTGATTGATGCAGGAGACCAGCGTGGATTTGCCGCTCCCGTTTTTCCCCAGCACGGCCGTGATCGTATGCGGAATCAGCCGGAAGCTGACGCGCTCCAGCACAGGCTCTGCCCGGTAGCCCGCCGTCAGGTTTTCAAAGCTTAGCATGGGCGTCGCCTCCTTTTTTGAGCAGCAGAGAAAAGAAGAAGGGCGCGCCGATTGCCGCCATCACAATCCCCGCCGGCACTTCCGCCGGCGCGAACAGCACGCGCCCCAGCAGATCCGCAATCAGCACCAGAATCGCCCCGGCAAAGGAGGAAAACAGCAAAAGTGATTTTGTATTTTCGCCCACGATGCGCCGGGCGATATGCGGCACCACCAGCCCGACAAACCCCAGAAGCCCTGCAAAGCTCACCACCGCCGAAGCCGCCGCCGAGGCGCAGACCAGGCAAACCATGCGCAGAACTTTGACGCGCACGCCCAGTGAGAGCGCCATCGTATCCCCCAGGCAGAGCAGCTGAATGCGCCGGGATGCCAGCAGGGAAACTGCCAGGCTGGCCAGAATGATAACTCCCGGCGCCGCAAGGCTTTGCAAGCGGATTCCCGCCAGGCCGCCGGCAGAGAAATCGTGATAGGCCAGCAAAATCTCGCTGTCCATCATGGAGAGAAAGGAGATGCCCGCGTTGAGCAGGGCTGTGAGCGCGATGCCCGCCAGGACGACGGTCGCCCGGGTGCTGCCAATGCGCCCGGCCATGGCCAGGATGATCAGCGTCGCCCCAAACGCCCCGAGAAACGCGGCAAAGGGCAGCGCATAGAGCGCCTTTGGCCAAAAGCTCAGGCAAAGAATGGTCAAAAAGCCCGCGCCCGAGTTGACGCCGATGACGCTGGGCCCGGCCAGCGGATTTCCCGTAACGCTTTGCAGCAGCACGCCCGAAACTGAAAGCCCAATGCCGGCCAGCACCGCGCCCAAAACCCGGGGCAGGCGGATATAGCGCAAAATGGCAGACTGCGTCTCATACCCCGGTGCGCCGGCAAAGCCCTTGCAAAAATCCGCAAAGGAGAGCTCCGCGCTTCCAAACCGGAAGGAGAGAGCGGCAAAAAGCACCAGCAAAGTAAACAGCGCCGCTGTGCCCTTCCTGCTCTGCCAAAAATTCCTGCCGGTTTGCTTGTTCTGCCTATCCTGCATTCCCTGCTCCCCCGTTTCCGGCGCCATCCAGCCGCTCTGCCAGATAGGCATAGGCCTCTGCCCACTTGGCATTGGGCTTAAAGTGAAACAGCTCTTTGGGCAGGAAGGCGTAATTCCCCTGCCGCACGGCGTCTAACTGCTGCCATTCGGGCAGGGCAAACAGGCTCTGCATATACTCCTTTGCCGCCTGCTCGTCTCCCATGGTGGAAATAAAGAGATAATCCGGGTTTTGCAGCAAAATCTCCTCCAGGCTCAGCCCTTCCAGTAGCGTCTGTGCCTGATCTGCGATGTTTTCTGCGCCCAGCTCTTCCAGCATCTTGCAGGCGAAATGGTTTTCCGCCGTTTTGGCCTTGGTCGCGCTGTAGGAAGAGCCTGCCCGGATAAATAGAATCCGCTTTTTTCCCTGTTTCTCGGCCTTCTCCTGCGCCCGGGCAACGGTTTCCTGAATCTGCTCCTGGATAGCCTGGCCATAGGCCGCATACGCCCCAGGATTCTCCGTCAGATCCGTGCAGATTTTGAGCACGCGCAGATAATCCTCAAAAGATTCCACATGGAATGCCGCCACGGCCACGCCTGCTTCTTCCAAAACCTCCGCCGCCTCTATCTGCCCCGCCAGATCTGCCGAGCAGATCACGAGATCCGGCTCGCTGGCCAGCAAAAGCTCGATATCGATGGTCTTGCCCGCGCCGCTGTCCACCAGCAAAACCCCTTCCGGCGCAATGCCCCGCTCCACGCTCTCGCCCACCGTCGCGCTCATCTCCCCGCCCGCCAGCTGCCAGATATCCGCATAGGAGGAGAGCAGTACGGCGACTTTTTCCGGCTTTTCCTCCAGCACGACCCGGCGCCCGGCGTCATCCGTAAAAGAATAGAAGCTCTGCGCCGTATCCTGCTGCCCTTCGCCCGCGCACCCAACCGCCGCCAGCAAAAGGGCAAGCCCCAGGAGCAGGGCCATCGCCGCTCTGCTCCTGCGCTTTAGCATGTTGCCCCGCCTTTCAGGTGCTTCTTGGCCGCGAGGTTTTCCTGCTTGCGCTCCAGAAGCGCATCCGAATCCAGCTGGCTCTGCACATTTTCAAAGCCCAGCCGCGCGACGGTATCCGCAAAGCGCTCGCCCGTCTGCCCCTGTTCCCGGAACAGCAAAATCGCCTTTTCCACGACATTAAGCGCCTGCTCTTTGCTGGTATAGACCTTTTCCAGCGGGCGTCCCTGGGCAAATTTCTTGCCCCATCTTCCGCCGATATAGATGCGGTAGCCCGTGGCCTCGGGCGCAAGCGCGCCAAACGGGCAGGCCGGGATGCACCGGCCGCAGTTATTGCAGTTCTCCTCTTTCAGCACAATTTTGCCTTCTCTGAGTTTCGCCGCGCCCATAGGGCAGGTATTTTCCACCTGGCATTTTTTGCAGCCCCGGCATTTTTCCAAATCCACCGCCGGAATCCGCTGGCCCACGATGCCCAGATCGTTGAGATCCGGTTTGACGCAGTTGTTGGGGCAGCCGCCCACAGCGATTTTGAACTTATGCGGCAGCTTGACATCTGCGTACCCATGATAGAACCGCTCGTGGATTTCCTGGGAGAGTGCAAAGGTATCGATGAGCCCATATTGGCAGGTCGTCCCCTTGCAGGAGACCACCTGCCGCACCTTGGATCCCGTTCCGCCCGTCTCCAGGCCAGCCCGGGCCAGCTCCTCGCGCAGCGGCTCAATCTGCTCATACGGCACGCCCTGGATCTCGATGGTGAGCCGGGATGTCATGGTAATCTCGCCGCTGCCAAACTTCTCGGCGGCCTGCGCAATGGCGCGGCTCTCCTCTGCCGTAATCTTGCCGTTGCGCGTGATGACGCGCCCGTTGAACACGCCCGGCCGCGTTTTATCCTGTAAAAAGCCCAGCGCCTTCACCCTTGCAATCTCTGCCTGGGGCACCTTCCGCTCCGCCCCAGGCACGTGCACCGGCTGGAACGCCGTCGCCCCTTCCAGCACGACCGTATTCTCATATCCATAATGGCGCATCCGGTTTTGCAGGAAATACGCCCGCTTGCCCCTGCTGCAAACCAGCAGCAGCTTCTCCTCTTTGGCGATGCCGGGAATCTCCCCGTCCACTTTGGTCAAATCCACATAAGTCGCCCCGGGAATGCTGGGCGCCGCGCCTGCATCGATGATGCGGTAGCCCTGCGCTGCGCCCGCCGCATATTCGGCCGGCGTCATGCTGACGAGTTTGCCCTCCAGCTTGTTGAGCAGGATATAGGCCGCCTGGGTCATGGGGTGAATGGCCGTGGAAAAAGGCGGTGCATAGGCGAAATCTGCGTTTTCAAAATCCTCCAGTCTGGCGCCCATGCCAATGCCCATCACGGCAATATCTACCATTTTGTCTACCGCCCCTGGCCCCAGCACCTGCGCGCCAAGCAGGCGATGCGTCTGTTTATCTGCGATGAGCTTGGTGGCAAAAAACGCCGCATCCGGATAATAGTGCGCCTTATCGTCGGTAACCGCCAGCGCCGTGGCAACGTCATAGCCCGCTTCCCTGGCCTGGCGCTCGGTCAGCCCGGTTTTGCCGCAGTTCAGCCCAGGGAGCCTGACGACGCCCGTCCCCAAAACGCCGGGATAGCGCCTCTGCTCGCCCGCCAGAACCTGCGCCAGCATCCGCCCCTGCAGGTTGGCCGAAGAGCCCATGGCAGACCACTGCTCCCGGCCTGTGATGCGGTGATAGACCATCGCGCAGTCCCCTGCCGCGTAGACATCCGGCAGATTGGTGCGCATCTGTTCGTCGACTTTGATGCAGCCGCGCACCAGCTCGATGCCGCTCCCCTGCAAAAATTCCGTGTTGGGCCGAATGCCTACCGAGAGCACGACCAGATCGCAGGGTAGCTCGCCCGCATCCGTGCGCACTGCGCGCACTTTGCCCTCTCCCAAAATCTCTTCCGCCTTGGTGCCCGTCAGCACGGAAATGCCCTCTCGCCTTAAATGCCGCTGCACATATGCCGCCATTTCCGCATCCAAAATTCCGGGCATGAGCTGTTCCGCAAAATCGATGACTGTAACGCCGATGCCCTGGGCTTTCAGGTTCTCCGCCACTTCCAGGCCGATAAAGCCTCCGCCGACGACCACCGCCCGCCTGACGCTTTCAGCCTGCACATAGGCTCGAATGGCAACGGCATCCTCCGGCGTGCGCATCTTATAGATCCCCTTTTGCTCTATGCCAGGAATGGGCGGCAAAATCGAGCGCGCACCCGTGGCGATGACGAGGGCGTCGTAGTTCAGCTCCTTCTGCTCTGCCCGGGCCAGATCGCGCACCAGCACTTTCTTTTTGTCGCTCTCCAGCGCGATGGCCTCCATGCCCGTCTGCACGCAGACACCCGTCAGATCCGCATATTTCTTGGGCGTATTGACGATGAGCTCCGCCGCATCCTCAATCGCTCCGCCCACATAATAGGGCAGCGCACAGCCCGCGTAGGAAATCTCCCGATCCCGGGTGATCAGCGTGATTTGCGCGTCCCTTTCTTCCCGTTTGAGCTTGGCAGCCGTCTTTGTCCCGGCCGCAACTCCGCCAATGATGAGTATTTTTCTCTGCATTTTTTACCTCTTTTCTATGCCTGCGCTTCCCGATGGCAGCAATGCGCCTCCCCGGCGCATTCCGGCTTCAACGCCGCGCATACCAGCACGTCTCCTCCCGCAATGAGAATTTGCTTGCCGTTGACCAGCGCATCCGCAATTTTTTGGCGCGCGGCTTCATACATCCGGGTAACGGTCGGCCGGGAAACCTGCATTTTTTTCGCGCACTCCTCCTGCGTCAGCTTTGCGTAATCCAGCAAGCGAATTACCTCATATTCATCATAGCCGACGGTAACGCTGCCCGCCTCCTCCAAATCCGGAAAAAAGCGCGTTACCTTGGGCTTCGAGCAGATATATCTGCATTTTTGTGGCCTTGCCATAAAGCACCTCGCCTTCTGCTTTTTAGTATAATAGTTTATGAACATATGTCAATAATCTTTTTTAAGGGTACTATATGTCTTTTGCTATGCAAAACACCAAATTCTTTTTCGCCATATTTTTCACAGCGTTTTCGCAGAAAGCAGGATAAAATCCTTGAATTTTTCAAATAAGTTTGTTATAATTCAAAAAGGCGTCAAGAAAGCCTTGGCAAAGCGCCCGGAGTGGAGAAGTATCGAAGTGGTCATAACGAGCGCGACTCGAAATCGTGTTGCCCGCAAGGGCACGTGGGTTCGAATCCCACCTTCTCCGCCATTTGGGCAACGAGAGCGCGAAAGAGTAAAAGCCTTTTGCTTTTGTCTTCCCGCCTTCCTAGCTCACTTATTTTATCTGGAGGCGTAGCTCAGCTGGGAGAGCACTTGCTTCACACGCAAGGGGTCACTGGTTCGAGTCCAGCCGTCTCCACCACAAAAAACCGCTTTATAGAGCGGTTTTTTTATTATTCTTTTTTCTCATCATCCTTACAAATAGCCCTTTTGACTACAAAAGAAAAATAAAGCAGCTCTTTTTTCTGCCGGTATCTTAGCGCAAAAGTATTCCCATATTCCATTGCGCAAGCAAATATTAAAATTCCATAATTTTCCAATACTGCATTTTTCAGGAGAAAATTATGGAAACCCTTTATTCAAAAATTGTCGCTCAAAATACCCTGAGGCTTCGCAAAGAAGCTGGTCTCTCTCAATTTGCTCTTGCCATCGAAGCCGGCATCGATCCCAAAACGCTTAACGCCATCGAACACGCCAATGCCAATTTGGAGTTAAGCACCCTTGAGAAAATCTCAAAAGCACTGGGCATTTCTGTGGAGCTCCTTTTTGATGGGCTCGAAGATCCGCTCTCCAAGTTGGATTCGCTGATTTGCCTCCTATCTGAAAATTGCGAATAAGCAGCAGAGCCTTCGCCGCGCTTCTTAGTTCCCGCGCGGTTTCCTCAGCGCAATTTATTTGCTCTGCGAAATAGCTCTCTGCAAATTTGGCAGCACTTCTAAATCAAACGATCTAGTGTTTGATCAAATGAACCGAAAACAGGGGCCGCTTTTCTAATTTGATTTACCCATCTGAACATGCCGTTTGCGGCGCGCAAACTTCCTCGCCTTTTTTCACAAGGCGAAAGCCGAATGATTCTCTCTTCTATTTCTGTGAGCAGTCCGTCAGAAGCTCTATCAGCGCATCTAGTCCCGGCGACGCTCTCTTCTTTCCCTCAAAGAACCGCGCAATGGGAATGCCAAGCGCACCTGCAATTTTTTCCAAAGTGCCCAGCTTCAACTTGCTGGCGGCGTGTTCCGCGGCATGAAGTGTCTTGAGCGCAATATCAGCTTCTGTGGCCAGCTTCAGCTGTGAGAGACCCATTTCCTTGTGGAACTTCAAAATAGTCTGAGCGACGGTTCGATTTATTGTTTCCATAATCCCCTCCTAGCAAAGCCTTATGAGAAAATTATGAAACAATTAGACATAACTATATAGTTACAAAAATGCAACCAAATTAGAACCACATTTTACGAATAGAGAAACCGCGGTTCCTCCAGCCATTTATGGGGCATCACATGCTAAAAGCAGCAGGAGCCAGGCCAGCAAAACCTTCAAATAAAAAGAAGAGAGCCTTTGCTCTCTTCTTTACTTATTTTTTAAAATCTGCGCCGGCGCCGGCGATAAACCGAGCCGACTTTTTTCCTTCTGGAACGCGAGTAACGCATTCTGCGGCTTCTCTTTGCTCCCAGCGTGCGCACAATCAGGAAAATAATCAGCGCGATAGGGATAAGCAGCCAAAGCCAAACATATTTGCTGATTTTCCGCACACCCGTGCTGGGATCATCCAAATCCACCGTCCCGACCTTATTCGCATTGGCATTTTCGACGAGCTTCTGATATTCTTCATTGCTCATCATATCCTCTGCCGCAGCCAAATCGCCTGAAAAGATCGTCTGCTCCCCGTTTGCGATTACCACTTTTCCGACGATATCTCCCATGAGCACAGGCGCTGCCAGAGCCTCGTTCGGCGTAATCTGCACGGTAATTTGAGCGCGATCCACATCGTTTTTCAAAACAATCGCGCCATTTGCGCCCGTCCCAGCCGGAACGCATTTGAGCTTCATGGGCACGCCATCTACCACCGGCGCATTTGCCACATCGATTTGCAGCTTTTCCGCCGCCAGCTCATCCAGCGGCACTTTGGAAAACTCATTAAAGCCATATTCAAAGAGTGAACGGACGATCGTCCATCTCTTTGCACCCTGATCCGAGCTGTCTCCGAACACCAGCGCGATCAGATGCCTTCCGTCTTTTTCCGCCGTCGCAATGACGCATCCGCCTGCGTTGGCTGTGGAGCCTGTTTTTAGCCCTGTCGTGTACTCATATTCAAAGTTGGTATACGGCGGCGTATTGGGATCTTTGTTCTCCGGCGTATAGATCAGCCGGTTGGTGTTTTCCAGATTGAAGTTGGTCGTCTTGTCAACAGTGGTGGCGTTGTATGTTTTGCTGCTTGCGATCTTCATGATCGTCTCATTGCCTGCGGCATACTGCGCCAATTTTGCCATATCGCGCACAGTGGTCTGGTGCCCGTCCCAATCCAGCCCCGAAACTGTAACGAAGTTTGTGCTTGCCATGCCCAGCGCCGCCGCTTTCTGATTCATCAGAACGGCGAATTGATCCGTCGAGCCCGCGACCTTCACCGCCAGCGCCACTGCCGCATCATTGCCTGAACTTAGGAACATGCCATAGAGCAAGGTCTCCACGGTTACCGTCTGCCCGGGCTTTAAGCCCATCAGCGAGCCGGAAACTGAAACCTCCGCCCCGACGGTAACTTCATCCGCCAGCTGCACATGATCCAGCGCAACCAGCGCCGTCATGATCTTGGTCGTGCTGGCAGGGGCGATCCTGGCATCCGGGTTCTTCTCATAGAGCACAGCCCCGGTATCTTGATCTACCAGCATGATGGCATTTGCCGTCATTTCAGCTTCATCGATGCCTGCCGCAAAGACCCAGTATACCGTGGTAAAAACCATTATAAACGCAAGAAACGCGACAAATATTTTAAAAAGCAAATTACGCTTCAACAGCATAACCTCCTTGGGCACTTCAAAATACACATAAGGCTAGTATATCATAGCCCCCGTTATTTTGGAACAAAAAAACCCTCCTTTTGTCGAGTATTCACAATTTCACAATATTTTTAGGCATTTTTGCCAGTTTCCCGGAACTCCGGCAGGCCCTCATATTCCAGGAAGTTGTCCTTGTCTTTCCAGAGCCGCTCGATGTCGTAGAACTCCCGCTCCTCCCTATGGAAGAGATGCACCAGCAGATCGCCGAAATCCACGACAATCCACCTGCCCTGCCGATAGCCTTCCATGCGCTTTTTAAAAATGCCGTTTTTGGCCATATACTGCTCTGCCTCATCTGCCAGCATGCGCAGCTGCGCCGGCGAGCGCCCGCTGCATACGACGAACGTCTCGGCCAGAATCGTCTGCCGGGAAACATCCAGCAGCACGATCTTCTCCGCCTTTTTCGCATCCAGCAGCTCTGCCAGCCCCATGGTTACCTGATCAAAATTTGCCATTTTGTTCTCTCCTTTTTTCTATCACCCACTGATAAGCGGCGGCGGTATCCGGGTGCACTTCCCCGCCCCTCGCCTGCAAATAGGCCAATTCATGCGCCAGAGCCCGTTCCAGCGCCTGCTCCAGGCCAAAATCCAGCGCCTGCCGCAGCTGCTCCACTCCGTCAAACTCCCGGTTCTCCTCCAGCAGATCGGATAAATAGACGATCTCCTCCAGCCGGCTCATGCCCCGCGCGCCTGTAGTATGGTGCGCAATGGCCGCGAGCACCTGTGCATCGCAGATGCCCAGCTCCCGCTCGGCCAGCTTCGCCCCCACCGGCCCGTGCAGTAAATTGGGCTGTGCCTCATAGGCATGGCAGAGCGGAATGCCAAACTCCCTGGCATAGGCCAGCATTTGTTCATCCGAGGTGTACTTGGCATAATCGTGCAAAAGCCCTGCTACCGCCGCTTTTTCTGCGTCCTCTCCGTATTTTTGCGCCAAATCCACAGCCATCTTTTCCACGCCCAGGCTATGCACCAAGCGTTTGGGCGTCAGCCGCTGGCGCAGCGCTTCCAGATAGCGCGCTCTAAGCTCCTGCGAATACATGCTCCGCCTCCATAAACTGCAAAACCCGCGCCGGAACCAGTGCATCCACGCGCTCGCCCCGGCCCAGCGCTTCCCGCACCATAGTCGAAGAAATATCCGGCCCTTCTCCGGAGGAAAGCAGGATTTTCACGCCGTATTTTTCCTTCAGCTCCTTCAGCTTGGCCTCCACCTTGTGCATGGGATCGCCCGGCCTGGGCACGCACAGGAATGTGCAAAGATCCTGGGTGAGCACCGCCTCATACTCCTTCCAGGTTTCCAGCTGAAACAACGTATCCGTCCCGATGATATAGTAGATGCGCTGGCCGGGTTTCAGCGTTTTATGAAAAGCGCGCAGGGTATCGATGGTATAGGTATACCCCTCCCGCCGCAGTTCCATCGTGCAAAGCTCCAGAAAAGCCCCCTCCTGGCAGAACAGGCGGCACATCTGCTCCCGCTGCCCGGCGCTGAGCACGGCCTCCTGTTGCTTATGCGGCGGAATGCCCACAGGCAACACGATCACCTTATCCAGCTCAAATTCCCGGTAGACCTGCTCCGCGATGCGAAGATGCCCCAAATGCGGCGGGTTGAACGTCCCGCCCAAGATGCCGATGCGGCGCGCCAAAGGCTCCTGCGCCGCCAGATTCTCTCTTTCCATGCCTCTCCTCCTGCTCATTTATTATACACAATCCCGGCTTGTGATACAAACCCATCTTCCCTCCGCGCATAAAACTGGATATTTCTGTAAATACTAGGCGATAATTCCAGTATATGAGGAGGGGTACTCATGCAGTTAGATCAAAAAGCCATTCGCTATTTCAAACGCAAGCGCCGCGGCGGCAAAAACAGCATCGCCCGGGGACTGGATCTCCTTTTGGGCACGCTGCTGCTCTCTGCCCTGCTGTTTTTCCTGTTTTGGCGCCTGCATATGGGCATCCGCGCCGCCCTGATTTTAGGCGTCTGCACGGCGCTGGCCCTTCTGGCGCTGTATGCCGGATTCTGCCGCTATCAGCTGGAGAAATATATCTCCAAAGAACTGGATGCCCTCAAAAACGAGTGCGCTCTGGAAAAGCTGACGCTGCTTTCAGACGAAAGTTTTTGGGAAATTTGCCTGGAAATTTTCGCAGAGCACGGCGCCCAGGGCGGCGAAGAGACGCTGGGCGGGCTATACTTGCCCCAGCAGCAGCTCTTCTGTTATGCGCTGCACAACCATCCGGAAAATCCTGTGGGCGTGCAGCAAATTCTGCTGCTGCACCGCAAGCTGAAAAAGCTGGGCGCGCAAAAGGCGCTTTTGCTCTCTGCCGCGCCCTATCAGGATGAGGCCGGCGCTATGTCTCAGCGCCTGAACGCGGAGATCACGCTGCTTGACCAAAAGGAATTCCTGGAGCTCCAGCATCCGCTCATCGCGCCCTCCGAAGAGGAACTGCAAAAGGCGCTTTTGGCCAAAGTTCATCATCCGGCATTCGAAAACCCAAAAAGCATCTTCCTGCGCCGGGAAAAATCCAAAGCATATTTTCTGCTGGGTATCTTCCTGCTCTGCTGGTATGGCCTGACGGGCTTCTCCATCCTCTATCCTATTATTGCCGCTCTTTGCTTTTCTCTTTCGCTTTTTTGCTGGTTTTCCGGAAAAGAACAGCGCTCCTCAAAATAAAAAAACGTGCAGCCAGCCTGCACGTTTTTTCTATTCGTTTTTTCTCAGATCGCTACAGCACGATGACGGGCTTCTCCTCGTTGCGGCGGTAAAGCGCAAATTTCCGGCCGATAAACTGAACCGGCTCTGCCCCCAGCTGCTCCGCTAAAAGGTGCAGCGCCTCCTTTGCCGAAAGCGCACAGTTGCGCTGAACGCTTCCCTTCACCAGCTCCCGCGCCGTCAGCGCATCTTCTGCCTGTTTCAGCAGGTTTTCCGTGATGCCCTCTTTTCCGATGAAAATGATCGGCTCCATGCCGTTGGCCATGGCCCGCAGTTTGGCTCTCTGTTTGCTCGTCATACTCTTTTCCTCAAATGCTTTCTTTCCTGATATTGGATCTACTCCACAAAATCGAACGTCTCTCCGTTGAGGCGGACTTCCTGCCCATCCTGAACGCCGAATTCCCTCAGCGCCTTGATGATGCCCAAATCCTCCAGCAGCTTTGCAAAATGCCGCATGGAATCCGGGTCTTCCGGGTCGATGCGGGCAAAAATCGAATCGATGAGGCTGCCGTTGACCTCGGCCACGCCATCCATGCCGCGGCTGAGTTCGAAGCTCTGCTCACTGCTCATGGTCTCCCATTCCTCGATGACGCCCTCTTCCTCTATCTGCCGCACAGGCGGCAGCTCCTGCAATTGCCGCGTGATGGCCGAAAGCAGTTCCCGCACGCCCTGCTGCGTCGCCGCAGAGATGGGATAAACCGCAATACCCTTAGGCTCCAGCTCATCCTTCAGCCATTCATAGCCCACTTCCGCGCCGGGCAAATCCATCTTGGCCGCGGCGACGATCTCCTTGCGCTCGGCCAGTTCAGGGCTATAAGCCTCCAGCTCTTTGCGGATTTTGGCGTAATCCTCCAGAGGGTCTCTCCCCTCCACGCCGGATGCATCCACAACATGCAAAATCATGCGCGTCCGCTCGATATGCCGCAGAAAATCGTGCCCCAGCCCGGCGCCCTGGCTGGCGCCCTCGATGAGGCCGGGCAGATCTGCCATGACAAAACTGCTCTCGCCCGTGCCCACAACACCCAGGTTAGGCGAAAGCGTGGTAAAGTGGTAATCCGCAATTTTGGGCTTGGCCGCCGAGACCACCGAAAGCAGCGTGGATTTTCCCACGCTCGGGAAGCCCACCAGCCCCACATCCGCGATGGATTTGAGCTCTAAAATGACCTTGCGCGCCAGCGTTTTCCGGCCGGGCAGCGCAAAGCGCGGCGTCTGGCGCGTGGGTGTGGTAAACTTTGCATTGCCCTTGCCGCCCCGGCCGCCCTTTAGGATGACTCTTGGCGTCCCGGAATGCAGATCCGCCACGACGCGCCCGGTCTGTTCATCGATAATCACCGTTCCCTCGGGCACTTTGATGATGAGATCTTCCCCGTCCTTGCCCGCCATATTCCGCCGGCCGCCGTTCTCGCCGTTGCCCGCGGTGAACTTGCGGGTAAAGCGGAAATCCACCAGCGTGCGCAGATCCGGATCCGCCTGGAAAAGAATATCCCCGCCGTTGCCGCCGTTGCCGCCGTCCGGGCCGCCGGCCGCGACATATTTCTCACGCCGGAAGCTGACGGCGCCGTTGCCGCCGTTGCCCGCTTTAATCGTGATCTTTACTTTATCTACAATCATGTTCTGTCAACTTTCTGCCCGCGCCCAAAACAAAGGCGCGCGCCTGTTCTGCTCCCTTCATTTTTTACAGCTTAGGAGCATCCTATCCAAAAACCCTGTCTATTTTGCGGGCTCACCCTCTGTGCTGGGGCAGAGATCGCGCAAAAAGCAGGTATCGCACGCGGGCTTTCTGGCATGGCAGACCTGCCTGCCGTGATAAATGATCCAGTGATGCGCGTTGCCCCATTTCTCTTTGGGGATGAGCGCGCACATCTGCTCTTCTGTTTTGAGCACATCTTTTGCATTTGCCAGGCCCAGGCGGTTGCTCACCCGGAAAACATGCGTATCCACGGCAAAGCCGGGAATGCCAAAAGCATTGGAAAGCACGACGTTGGCCGTTTTGCGCCCGACGCCAGGCAGTTTGGTCAGCTCGTCCATATCCGGGGGCACCTGCCCGCCATACTGCTCCACCAGCATCTTTGCCGTGCCGATGAGGTTCTTTGCCTTGACGCTGTAGCACCCGCAGCTATGGATATCATCGCAGAGCTCATCGAAATCTGCCGCGGCCAATTCTTCTGCATTTTTATATTTAACAAACAGCTTTTCCGTAACCTTATTGACGCGCACGTCTGTGCATTGCGCCGAGAGAATCGTCGCCACCAAAAGCTGATAGGGGTTAGCAAAATGCAGCGCCGGAACGGCATCCACATATACCTCTTCCAGCCGCTTTAAAATTTCCTGTTTCCGCTTTTCCATAACAAACCCTTCTTTCTTGCCTGCCATTTTTTCCTTGGCCCCTCTATCATATCAAAAAAGGGCGGGGCTTGTCTAGAAAAGGCGAAAATTCTTCTCGCTTTCCTGCATCAAATAAAAAAAGAGTTTGCCGGAGGGCAAACTCTTTCTATCTAAATTTCCGGCGGCAGTTCGCTGGAAAACGCCGCGCTGCTCTGTTCCCTCAGGGCCTGGAGCTGGCGCTCCAACTCCTGATTGCGGGCGCGCTGTACTGCAAGCTGTGAGAGCAGCCTCGTCTCCTGGCCACTTTGTCTCTGAATCGCCGCCCAGACGATATGGTTGAGCCCATAGAGCACCGCTTCCCCATCCTTGCCCAGCCGCGCCAGATTATCCGCCAGCTCGGCCAGCGTCTGCTCTGCGCCCGGCCGCCGGCGCATTTTCTGCATGGGGTTATCCTGCGGCCCAATCTTTCCGGCGTCTTTGAGTTCCTGCAATACTTTTTCAATATACCCCGGGTTGCCGCGCAAAAGCCCGCGGTATTTATTCTGATAGCGCAGCATGGCTTTTTTCTCGCCGCCGCCCAGCTTTGCGGCAATGCTGCGCACAGATTTCCCCTCTGCCTGCCCCAGCAGCATAGCCTCTACCAGGCGGTGCTGTTCCTGCTCGCCAAAGGGGACAAAGGCGGCCTTGCCCCTGCCCGGCTCTTCCCGCAGTTTTGTGTAGTAGTAATTGCGGATGCTGTTGGGCCGCCTTCCAGTCTGTTGCGCCACCGATTCAAATGCGCGCCGAATGGGCTGCCCCTGCGCCGCCGCCCGGTCTATCTCTTCAAATAAAAGCGCCGTCTCTTCCGGCGACCACCCGGCTTTTCCAGAGGCCTGCCCCTGCTGCCTTTGCTTTTCTGCCATACTTAAAAATCCTTTCGGTTTTCTAGCTATATTATGAGCGTCCGTTTCGGAGAATATAAACAAAAAAGCAGAAACTTTGCTCTGCTTTCGTAAACTCTAAGATATTTTTATTTCCGGGGCGCGAGGAATAGAACTTTTTATACATTCCTGGCGCATATTTGAATATAGTATAGCATGGAACATTTAAATCTTCTTCAAATTTCCAGCCCCGCAGATGGGCTGGTCTATCTAAACGGCTCGCTGGCCGGGGAACTGCTGGGCGGGCAGCTTTCGCTCTGCATTCCAAGAGGGCGTTTTTGCCTTTCCTTTTCCCCTCTGGAGCAGACAGACGGCAAGGTTTACCTTCCCTTCTCCCGCATTCTGGATCTTTCAGAGGAAAAGCCGGTAATCCTGCGGGACGACGGCGTTCTTAGCGTCTATCTTCTGGGGGAGATCTGCTGCGTTCAGCTCTTCCCGCCCTATGCCAGCACGCCCTGCCTGCCCTATCTCGTGGCGGCACACGGCTTTTCCTTTAACGGCCAGCGGATGCGCGCTCAGGTCTATTTTGATCGCGTGCCCTGCTTTTCTCTGGAGGAGAATAACCGCATTCTTTTTGCCTGCACACTGCCCTTTTCCGCAGAAAGCGCCAAGCTCTCCACGGCAAAAATCGGGGGTGAGTTCTGCGTCATCGCCGAATTGGAGCAGACAAAGAAAAAAGCTCTTGCCTGTGTGGCTGTGCAGTCTCGAAAGCTGCTTTTCTGCGAGGAATACGAGCAGTATCATCTTTCACCGCAGACGGGCCTGGAGCTCTTCGGCCCTTCCCAGCGCTGCGGCTACTGTGTCGTCCGGCAGTATCGGGAAAAAGCGGAACAGCCATCCATCCGGCTGGCCCGCCTGCCCGAAGAACAGGCCGACCCAGCCCGCGCCTTTGCCCTGGCCATACAGCACCGGGATTCGGGAACAGCCCTCTCCTTCCTCTCCCCATCTCTGGCCCGGGAGCTCAGCTTTGAAGATCTGCTGGAGTTTTTCGGAGACGCCGTTCCCGCGCCTGAGCAGTTTTGCCAGCCGGGAGAACTGGCCTTTTGTGAAAAGCTCTCCGAACACATCTTTTTTGTGCGCCGGTTCGCCTTAGAGCTCATGGGGGATAAAATCAGCAATATCTCCGAAAGGTAGCGCATAGGCCCATGTTTTCCCCGCCGCCCCGTTGCCATTTTCCAGGGCGTATGATATAGTAAATAGGAAAAAACGCAAGAAAATGGATGGTGTAACATGGATTACAAAAGTGAACTTGCTCTGCTTTTAAATAGCGCCCAGCCCTCCCTTTCCGCTTCCGAGCTGGAGGAGATGCTGGAAATTCCCCCGGATGCAGCCATGGGCGATTATGCCCTGCCCTGCTTCAAGCTGGCCAAAACCCTGCGCATGGCTCCGCCTAAAATCGCCGCAGATTTGTTGAAAAAATTCCAAAAACCCGGCTGGATCTCCAAGGTTGAAATTGCAGGCGGGTATTTGAATTTCTTTGTGGATCGGGCGTTTTTCGCGCAAAGCACGCTTTCTGCCGTCGGCCAGCAGGGCGAGCGCTATGGCTCTTCCCAGATGGGAGAGGGCCGCGCCGTTACCATCGATTATTCTTCCATCAATATTGCCAAGCCCTTCCATATCGGCCACCTCTCTTCCACGGCCATCGGCCACGCGCTCTATAATATCTACAACTTCCTTGGGTTCCACTGCGTAGGCATCAACCATTTGGGCGACTGGGGCACGCAGTTTGGCAAGCTCATCGCGGCATATAAGCGCTGGGGCAACCGTGAGGATGTGGAAAAGCGTTCGATTCAGGCGCTTTTGGAACTATACGTCCGCTTCCACGAGGAAGCCAAGCAGAATGCCGCGCTGGACGACGAGGGCCGCGCCTGGTTCAAGAAAATCGAGGACGGCGACGAGGAAGCGCTCTCTATTTTCGGCTGGTTTAAGGAGCTGACGCTCAAGGAAGTCTCCAAGGTTTACGACCTGTTGGGCATTCACTTCGATTCCTATGCCGGCGAATCCTTCTATAACGATAAAATGCAGCCCATCATCGATGAGCTGAAAGCCAAAAATCTGCTGGAAGAGAGCGACGGCGCGCAGATCGTCCGGCTGGATGACTATGATCTTCCGCCCTGCCTGATTCTGCGTTCAGACGGCGCCACGCTCTACGCAACGCGGGATCTTGCTGCGGCATTCTACCGCAAAAAAACCTACGATTTCTATAAAAACCTGTATGTCGTCGCCTATCAGCAGAACCTGCATTTCCGCCAGCTCTTCCAGGTGCTCGATCTGATGGGCGCGGATTTCGCAAAAGACTGCGTGCATGTGGCCTTTGGCATGGTCTCACTGGCTGACGGCACCATCTCCACCCGGGAAGGCCGCGTGGTATTTTTGGAGGATGTGCTCAACTCGGCCATCGAGAAAACCCGCAGCGTCATCCAGGAGAAAAACCCGAACCTGGAAAACAAAGACGAGATCGCCAAAAAAGTCGGCGTGGGCGCAGTGGTCTTCAGCGTGCTCTCGGGCAGCCGCATCAAGGATATCACCTTCGATCTGGATCGCCTGCTCAACTTCGACGGCGAGACGGGGCCGTATGTCCAGTATACGCATGCCAGGGCCTGCTCCCTGCTGCGCAAGGCCGGCGATGCCTATACCGCCGCGCCGGACTACACGGCGCTTGCCTGCGATCAGGCGTTTGCCGTGCTGCGCCTCATCCAGGAATTCCCCGGCGTCATCGTCAAAGCCTCGGAGAAATATGAGCCGTTTATGATCACCCGGCAAGTCGTCTCCCTGGCGCAGGCTTTTAACAAATTCTACTACGACATCCGCATTCTGGATGAGCAGGATCCTGCGGGAACTGCGGCACGCCTGGCGCTGGTGGACGCGACGCGCACGGTCATCAAAACTGGCCTGGCGCTCATCGGCATCGATGCGCCCGAGCAGATGTAACAAAAAAACGAGCAAGAGCAGGATTTTTCCTGCTCTTTTTCTTAGGAGGCACAATGCAAATTATCCCGGCAACGGCTCAGGAAATGGAGGCCGTCTATTCTCTCATCTGTCAGCTGGAAGAACAGACTCTCCCCTCTGCGGATTTTGAGCGCATCTATTTGGAGAATTTGAAAAATCCCCAGATTTTCTATCTGCTCTGCAAAGACCAGGGCGAAGTGCTAGGATTTTGCAGCCTGCATATTCAGGCTCTGCTGCACCATGCGGGAAAGATTGCCGAAGTGCAGGAGCTGGTTCTCTGTCCCCGGGCCAGGGGAGCCGGCGCGGGCCGGGCGCTGATGGAGGCGGCGAAGCAAAAGGCCCGGCAGGAGGGCTGCCTGCAAATCGAGGTTTGCTGCAGCCTGCGCCGCCAGGATGCGCACCAGTTCTATGAGCATATCGGCCTTGAAAAAAGCCACTATAAGTTTACCGCCCCGCTGATTCCTGTTTGACAGCGCGCCCCTCATGCCGTAAGATAGATCTGCCGGCAGTATTGCCGAGTTTGTATTCAAAGAGGTGTGGTTTCCATAATCGAAATCAAAAAAGTAACGCAAGACAAGAAACAGTATCTGGATTTGCTCCTATTGGCCGACGAGCAGGAGGATATGATCGACCGCTATTTGGAGCGGGGCGAGATGTTTGCTCTGCTGGACGGCGGGCAGGTGCGCAGCATTGCCGTCGTAACCGAGGAGGATGCGCAGACCTGCGAGCTGAAAAACCTGGCCACCCGGGAAGAAGACCAGGGCAAGGGATACGGCCGCGCCATGGTACAGCATCTATTTGGCTTCTACAAAGGCCGCTATCAGAAGATGCTGGTCGGCACGGGAGACAGCCCGCTGACCGTCCCCTTCTACGAGAAATGCGGGTTTCTCTATTCACATCGGCTAAAAAATTTCTTCACGGATCACTACGACCACCCGATTTTCGAAGCGGGAAAACAGCTGGTGGATATGGTCTATTTCCAAAAGGAGCTATAACTTGCATATAAAAAGAAGACGGCCGATTGCCGTCTTCTTTTTATGCCCTTAGAAAACCAGGTGCCACCATGCCTGATCCAAAAGAACCAGAATGCCCAAAACCAGCACATACAGCGCGAAGCCATACATCTTGCGCTTGCGGATGAGACTTAGCATAAAGCGCACGGCGAAATAGCCCGAAAGGCCGGCGGCGATCATGCCGAAAATGGTGGGCCAGAGATAAACCGTGCCCGCGCCGTCTGTTGCCAGCTTATAGCCCTCCAGAACAGTCGACCCCAAAATAACCGGGATGGACATCAGGAAGGAAAACTTGGCCGCAAGGCCGCGGTCCAGCCCCATAAAAAGGCTGCCCGCCAGCGTCGAGCCGCTGCGCGAAATGCCCGGGAACACAGCCACGGCCTGCATACACCCGATGCCCGCCGCATTGGCATAGCTGATTTCCTTTTTTCTATGGCGCTTTTGCGCGCTGAGCATTTCGGAGAGCGTCAGCAGCACGGCCGTCAGCAAAAAGCCCACGCCCAGATACTGCCCGCCAAACGTGCTTTCGATAAAATCTCCGATGAGCAGCTCTGCGATGACTGCCGGGATCGTCGCTACAATCAGCAGCCCCATCAGCTTTTGCACCGGGTGGCGCAGCAGGCCGACGATATCCTTCCAGAATACGGCGAAGATGGCAATCAGCGTGCCCACATGCACCATGACGTTAAAAAACAGCATATTGCTGCTGTCGATTCCCATGATATTCTGGAACAGCACCAGATGCCCGCTGCTGGAGACAGGCAAAAACTCCGTCAGCCCCTGCAAAATCCCCAGAATGATTCCCTGCAAAATATTCATATCTTCTCCTCCTATGATCGCCTTTTTCAGGCACCGGCGGCATCTTTTTTCTGCGCCGCCCTTGCTCTGCAAATTTCAATCGCGGCGCCTGCGGCCAGAAAGCCCAAAAGGCACCCCGCCCAGATCAGCCAAAGATTATTTGAGCGCGCCCCGGCAGAATTTACCGTATCCCAATTGAGCGCCAGCCCAATGCCAAAACCGCATGGATAGCCCAAAACCGCCGAAAGCGAAAACCATCTTTTTCCAAAAGCCCAGGAATTTGCCAGCGCGATCAGCGTGCAGGCGGCCAAAATATCCGCCCAGTCCTTCATGCCGTGCAAATCGAGCAGGGCATACCGGCAAAGCCAGTAAAACAGGCCCAGCAGAGCGAGATTGCCGCACAGCACGGCGAAATTCCTGTTCCTATTTTTCATGGCTCGCTCCCCCTTTTGCCCAGCCGGCACTTCGAGGCCATTATACCATTATTTTACGCACCCGGAAACACTTTCATGGCTCTCCCGGAAAATTTTACTTTTTAGACGAAATCGTCTATAATAAGAAAGCATTGCAAATACCCAGGAAAGGAACCACGAGAAATGAAACTCGGCGTCGTCGGTATGCCTAACGTAGGCAAGAGCACGCTATTTAATGCCATCACCCAGGCTGGCGCGGCCAGCGAGAACTACCCCTTCTGCACCATCGAGCCCAACGTCGGCATGGTGAGCGTGCCGGATGCGCGGCTGGATTACCTGGCAGAAATTCACCATCCCAAAAAGTTCACTCCGGCCACCATCGAATTTGTGGATATTGCGGGCCTGGTCAAAGGGGCCAGCAAAGGCGAAGGGCTGGGCAACAAGTTCCTCTCGCATATCCGGGAGGTGGACGCGATTGTGCATGTCGTCCGCTGTTTTGAGGACGAGAATATCACGCATGTGGACGGCAAGGTCGACCCTGTGCGGGATATGGAGACCATCAGCTTCGAGCTGATTTTCGCCGATATGGAGAGCGTCGAAAAGCGCCTGACCCGCGCGGAAAAGATGCAGAAAAGCGGCGATAAGAAATATGTGCAGGAAGCGGCGGCCTTAAAGAAGCTCTATGCGGCGCTGGAAGCGGGCAAACCCGCGCGCACCGTGCAGCTGGAGGAAGGCGAGCAGGCGCTTTTGCGGGATCTTTTCCTGCTGACGGATAAACCCATCATTTATGTCGCCAATATTTCCGAGGAGGAGCTGGGCACCCCGGTTTCGGATCTGCCTTTGGTCATGCGGCTCAAAGAGCGGCTTGCGCAGGAAGATGCGCAGCTTCTGGTCATCAGCGCTAAAGTGGAGGAAGAGCTCTCCATGCTGGAGCCGGAGGAGAAACAGCTCTTCATGCAGGAACTGGGCATCGCGCAGTCTGGCCTGGATCAGCTGGTGCAGGAGAGCTATAGCCTGCTGGGGCTCATCAGCTTTCTCACTGCCGGGGAAGACGAGGTCCGCGCCTGGACCATCACCCGCGGCACAAAAGCGCCCCAGGCCGCCGGCAAAATCCATACCGATTTTGAGCGCGGTTTCATCAAGGCAGAGGTCATCGCGTTCGATGCGCTAAGAGAGCTGGGCGGTGATATGCTTTCGGCCAAGGAGAAGGGCCTTGTGCGCCAGGAGGGCAAAGAATACGTCATGCAGGACGGCGATGTTGTGCTCTTTAAATTCAACGTGTAACTGATTTTGGTTCGTCTAAAAGCGGCTTGGCCTGCGTATTACTGGATCAGCCCGCCTATTTTCAGAATATGAAGGAGCGATTATGTCTTTCTTAGAGCTTTTTCTCATTGCCGTGGGCCTTGCGATGGACGCCTTTGCCGTCTCCATCTGCAAAGGGCTCTCCATGCCCCGGCTGAATTGGAAACATGCCGTCATCGTTGGGCTGTACTTTGGGCTGTTCCAGGCCGGAATGCCCGTTTTGGGCTATTTTCTCGGCTCCAGCTTTGCCGGGCAAATCGAGGCGCTCGATCACTGGATCGCCTTTTTGCTCCTGGCCGTCATCGGCGGGAACATGATTTTGGAATCCCGCAAGCAGGAGGCCCAGCCCAACGCCAGCGTGGCCTTTCGGGTGATGCTCCCGCTAGCCATCGCCACCAGCATCGATGCCCTGGCTGTGGGCGTAACCTTTGGCATTTTGCATGCCGAGCTCGTGCTCTCTGTCTCGCTGATCGGCATCGTTACGTTCCTGCTCTCGCTTGCCGGGGTCAAGCTGGGCAACTGCTTCGGCGCCAGGTATAAATCCCGGGCAGAGCTGGTCGGCGGGCTGATTTTGGTGCTGCTGGGGCTAAAAATTCTATTAGAGCATATGGGCGTTCTTGCCTTCTAAGGGTAAAAAACCTTCCTGCAAAGCGGAAGGTTTTTTTCTTATAAAAATCTCAAAAAAGAGTTTTGCTCTTCTTTCTTGTGCCCGGCCAAGCTTCTTGCTATAATGGAGAAAACCCAGCAGGGAGGCGCATCATGGCGCAGGAAAAACGCAGTGTTTGGCTGATCATAGCAATGGTATGTTCCGGTTGCCTGATTATGGCGATCGTGGATGCAGTTATCGTCCCTTCCTATACGGTGAAATCCCTCATCAAGCTGGCGCTCTTTCTGGCGTTTCCGCTGGCCTATTCCCTCACGCGGCACCGCGCGCCGCTGCGCAGTCTGTTTCGCGTGCAGAGCCGGCGCAACCTGACCGAGCCGCTCTTTCTTGGCCTGGCGGTTTACGGGGTGATCATCGGCGGTTTTCTTTTGGGAAGGCAGCTCATCGATTGGTCGGCCGTCTCCTCTTCCCTGCAAAACAGCCAGGAAAACATTTTTCTCATGGGCGCATATATCTCGCTCGTCAATTCGCTCCTGGAAGAGTTTTTCTTCCGCGGCTTTGCCTTTCTCATGCTCAAAGAGATCGCCGGCCCTAAGCTGGCTTATCTGTTCAGCGCCGGAATTTTCAGCCTCTATCATATCGCCATCATGCATAGCTGGTTTTCCCCGCTGGTTTTCGCCCTGATGCTGGTCAGCCTGTTTTTTGCAGGCCTGCTGTTTAACTGGCTCAACGAGCGCTATCAAAATCTCTATGCCTCCTGGATGGTGCATATGTTCGCCAACCTGGCCATCAACACGGTTGGCCTGCTGCTCATCATCGATAAGCTTTAGGCGCAAGAAAAAAGAGCGGGAATCCCCGCTCTTTTTTTATGCCTTGCAGTGCGCCAGAGAACCCATAGGATCCCATGGCTCCAGCAGAATCGGCTCGGCCTTCAGCTGCTCCAGCGCCTCGTCTGAGAGATATTTTTTATGCACGACCACCTGATAGGTGTATTCGGTAAACCAGTCGTCGCTCATGACATAGTAGCCGTCTTTTCCCGGCTCCTTGCCCCAGCTGTTTTCCACGCGCCAGCGGTTGGGCCTGCCCTGCTCATCCAGGTTGACGCCCAGGAACACCATGGCGTGCGTCATCAGGCTGTGTCCGTAATCCAGGCGCTGCGCCTTATCCATCGGAAAGGAGACGCCAAAGAGCTGATCCGCCCGGATGACATCCAAATCCATGATGCCGTTTTCGCGGATCGAGCATTTGCCGACGTCGCAGCCAAACCACACCGGCGCTCCGTCCTGCATCTGTGCGATGGCCGCAGCCTTGAGCTGCTCGATGGGCAGGTTCAGATACCGCACCGCCCTGCCCTCTTTGACGCTTCCAAGGTATTTCACGCTGTACGTCTTCCCAAAGGGCTTATCGGCCGTGGGCGCGTTGATCAGGCTGACGTAGTCATCCAAGCTCCAGCCGACATATTTGGCGAAAAATTCCTGGGGCGTGATCCTGGCATCCCGGATGAAATTGCCGTCCTTATCTCTGGTTTCAAAGCAGAAATCCTTAGGCGGCTTGCCCAGGCTGATGCAGAGGATTTGATAGATCTCGGCCAGCATCTGCTCCTTCCTGCCCCGCAGCTGCTCCAGTGCCTCGCCCTGTTCATGCGCCGTACGCAGCGTACAGGCAAATTCCCGCAGTTTGAGCGTGAGATAATAATCCATCTCCCGGGTCGCGGAAGACGAGACGGATTCAGGCATGGCGTCTTTGGGGACGATGCCGTATTTCTCCACCAGCCCGCAGAACATATCCCACTGCCCGCCGTCTCCCATGGGGTCGGTCAGCAAAAAGGAGACCAGCCGGCCGGCTGTAGGCTCATCCAGCGTATCCAGGATGTTTTCCAGAAAATAGTTGGATTTTTCCAGCTTATCGAAAAAGAGCGGGTAGCTCTGGGAGAATTCAAAGGTCTCCAAATTGAGCTTTTGCATCACCTCGAAGCGCATGACATTGAGCGCCGCAAACATCCAGCACCGCCCGCTGGCCTTCTGGTTGGTGATCTCTCCCTGCTTGATATTGATGGAAAACTCGTGCCGCTCCCGGCGAAACGCCTCATAGGAGATGGCGGATTTGACGATCCCGTTCTGCACGGCCGCATTCATGGCCACGGCATTTGCCGGGTTCGCGTCAAACTGCTGTTCAAATTTGATGAGCTGCTGTGGTGTAATCATATTCCCTCCTGTTTTTATATGCCTATGGCAGGAAGCCCCCTGCCATGCCGCAAACTTTTCATTTCTCCTCTATACCATAGCGAAAAATGCGGAAAAAGTAAAGAAAAAAGGGGCATAGGCGCCCCTTTTCTATTCTTTTGCTTTCATGGCCCGCATGGCGTTGATGATCGCGATAACAGACACGCCCACATCCGCGAAAACCGCGGCCAGCATATGGATGAGGCCGAACGCCCCCAGCACCAGCGCAACGCCCTTGACGCCCAGCGCAAAGACGATATTCTGCATGACGATGCGGTGCGTTCTGCGGCTGATGCGAATGGCCTGCGGAATTTTGGAGGGCGCATCCGTCATGAGCACGATATCCGCCGCCTCGATGGCCGCGTCGCTGCCCAGAGCGCCCATGGCAATGCCGATATCCGCCCGGGTCAGCACAGGCGCGTCGTTGATGCCGTCGCCCACGAACACCAGCTTTCCCTTGCCGCTTTTCTGCTCCAGCAGCTGCTCGACTTTCTGCACCTTATCCAGCGGGAGCAGTTCGGCATACACAGCATCGATGCCGAGTTTGCCCGCAACATCCTCGGCCACAGCTTTGGCATCCCCGGTGAGCATCACCGTCTGCCTGACACCTGCCGCCTTGAGCTCGGCAATGGTCTGCGCGGCATCCTCCTTGATCTCGTCGCGAATGGTCAGGTGCCCCAGGTATTTGCCGTCTCTTGCCAGATAGACCACACTGCCCACCGCCTCCGACGGAGCATAACCGCTCTGGCAGTATTCCTCCATCAGTTTTGCATTGCCCGCCGCGATCTGCGCACCGTCCACCTGTGCCAGCACGCCCTTGCCCGAAATTTCTCTCACATCCTGCACGCGGCTTAAATCCAGTTCCCTGCCATAGGCCGCCCGAATGCTCTGGGCGATGGGGTGCGTGGAATAGCTCTCGGCCAGTGCCGCGCATTCCAGCAGTTCCTGCGCCGCCACTCCCTCTGCCGGCGCCTGCTCGGCAAGCGCAAAGTTGCCCTTTGTCAGCGTGCCCGTTTTATCAAAGACCACAGTCTCCACTTTTGAAAGCGCTTCCAGATAGTTGCTTCCCTTGACGAGAATCCCGGCCTTAGACGCGCCGCCGATGCCGCCGAAATAGCTGAGCGGAACCGAGATGACCAGCGCGCAGGGGCAGGAGATGACCAGGAAGCTCATGGCCCTGCTCACCCAAGCGCTCCAATCGCCGAGAAACAGCGGCGGGATGACGGCCAGCGCCAGCGCCGCGCACACGACGCTGGGCGTATAGTATTTGGCAAAGCGCGTGATAAAATCTTCAGCTTTGGCCTTCTTTTCACTGGCGTTTTCCACCATATCCAAAATCTTGGAGACCGTCGATTCCCCAAACTCTTTGGTAACCCGAAGGCGCAGTGTGCCGTTCAGGTTGATGCAGCCGCTGAGCAGCTCGCTGCCCGCTTCCGCCTCTCTTGGCGCGGATTCCCCCGTCAGCGCGGAAGTATCGATGGCTGCGCTGCCCTCCAGCACGATGCCATCCAGCGGGATTTTCTCGCCTGCGCGTACGAGAATCTCCTGCCCGATTTCCACTTCCTCCGGGTCCACCTGCCGCGTCTCCCCTTCTTCTAAAAGATTGGCATAATCCGGGCGGATGTCCATCAGCGCAGAGATAGCCCCGCGGGATTTGCCCACAGCATAGCTCTGGAACAGCTCCCCGACCTGATAGAGCAGCATGACCAGCACGCCTTCCATATATTCCTGCGTGCAGAACGCGCCTACCGTCGCGATGCACATCAAGAAGTTCTCATCAAAAACCTGCCCGCGGAAAATATTGCGAACCGCCCGCCAAAGCACATCCCCGCCGCTCACCAGATATGCCGCCAGAAAAGCGCCCAGCCTCCAAATGCCCTCCAGGGGCAGCGCCAGGCAAAGCGCCAGCAGTGCGGCGCCCAAAAGAATGCGCAGCAGCGATTTTTTCTGTTTTTTGCTCATGGCCATGCTCTCCCCTGCCGTTATTTTACGATTCTGCAATCCGGCTCAACGCGCCGAATCGCTTCTTCCACTTTCTGCAAAATTTCCTGATATCTGCTCTCCTCTGCGGTCAAAACCAGCTTCTGCGCCATGAAATTCACCGTCGCCTTTTCCACACCCGGCAGCTCGTTGATGGCGCGCTCCATCTTTGCCGCGCAGTTCGCGCAATCCAGTTCCTCTAAACGATAGACCTTTTTCATCTCTTTCCCTCTCCTATTCTTCAATATGTTCCTTGCCCTGATCGATGATCGTGCGGACGTGATCGTCGGCCAGAGAATAAAATACCGTTTTGCCATCCCGGCGGTTCTTGACCAGCCGGCTCTGCTTTAGCAGGCGCAGCTGATGCGAGACTGCGCTCTGCGAGAGATTCAGCAGCTGCGCAATATCGCAGACGCACATCTCGCTTTCGAACAGGACGTATAGAATCCGGATGCGCGTGGAATCGCCGAAAATTTTGAACAGCTCCGCGAGATCATATAGCTCCTCTTCTCCGGGCATCGCCTGCATCACCTTTTTCACAATCTCCTCATGCGCATGGAAAAACTCGCATTGCTCAACCGGCTCAAGATCCTGCTTCATTCGCGTTCTCCTTTTTACATATGAATAATTGTTCATATGTTCTTTTATTTATATTATATTCCTCTTCCCGCAAAAGTCAACCTTTTTTACAAAAACACCAAAGCACTTTTTTACAGAATTTCCCTTAGAAAATTTGGTTTATTTTCGCTTTTGTGGGCATCCTATACTCAGAGGCAAACAGGCGGCCAGTCCACCCGTTTGTTTCCGCCCAAAAATGGGCAAATAAAAAAGAGCGCAAAGGATATTCCGCCATCGGCGTATTTTCCTATCTGCGCTCTTTTCCTTTTCAGAGCTATTTTGTCGTGCTGCCAAACCCGCCGTCCCTCGGGGCGCAGGCCGCGTCGTCTTCCGTGATGCCAAAGGGAAGAAAGATGCCCTGCATCATGCCCTGCCCGGCGGCGATATGCAGCGTCTTGCCCTCCCGGGAATCGTTGGTCAGCTTGCATTGAATATGCCCTTCATTTTGAGAGCCGTAGTAGTCGCTGTCGATGATGCCTACGGTGTTATTGAGCTGCATGCGGAATTTGAACCCCAGCCCGCTGCGCGGAAAACACTGCAAAACCCATCCTCCCTGCATGCGGGCGCGGATTCCCGTGGGCAAATGGATTTGCTCTCCCGGCGCCAGGGAGAAATCGATGGGGGAAAAGAAATCGTATCCGGCAGAGCCCGCCGTTGCCCGCTGGGGCAGGCGCAGCTGCTCATACGCCGCCAGCGCCCTGGCCTCGCCGCCCCCCAGGAGCCGCTCAAAATCCTCTAAAAACTGCTGTTTGGAAACTAATTCAAACCGGGCAATCCTCTGCATTGTCTCTTCCGCCTTTTCTCACTTTGCCCTTATCATACCAGATCCGCCCTCTTTTTTCCAGATGGCCAGGCACAAAAGGCGCCTTTTTTGAATAGGATAAAAATAATCAGCATTTTGGAGGTCATCGTGAATCAGAACCAATACCCAAATATCGATCGGTATGCACAGAAGAGCCGCCAGGATCAGGAGCTGGAAGACATGGGCATCGATTCCTCTTCGGTGGAGTTCAATGCGCCGCAGACCTATGAGGAGTTTTTGAATCAAAACCCCGGCAAAGGGACGCTGAAAATCCAGGCTTTCACGGCCAGGCAGGCACTGCCCGTGCCCGGCGTTCATATCATCGTCAGCAAGCGCATCGGCGACGAAGATCATGTTTTCTTCGAGGGGACGACGGACGAGAGCGGCCTGATCGACAACATCGTGCTCCCGGCGCCTCTGCGGGGCAGCTCGGAAAAGCCTTTCCAGCCGCACCCTTTCGCGCTCTACGACATTCATGCAGATCACCCTTCCTACCGCCAGCAGGATCTGCGGCAGGCCGCAATTTTTGATGGAGTGAAATCCATTCAGCCCGTGGATCTTTTCCCCGGCCCGCGGAAATAAGGAGGATACATGGCAACTTTCACCATACCAGAATATATTACCGTGCATCTGGGGCCGCCAAACTCCAATGCGCAGAATATTACCATCCCCTTCCGGGATTATATCAAAAACGTGGCTTCCAGCGAAATTTACCCAACCTGGCCGGAATCCGCGCTGCGCGCCAACATTCTGGCACAGACTACATACGCGCTCAACCGCATCTATACCGAATGGTACCGAAGCCAGGGCTATGATTTTGATATTACCAACTCCACTGCCTATGACCAGGCGTTCGTTCCCAACCGCGATATTTTCGGCAACATCTCGCAGATCGTGGATGAGATTTTCAATGACTACGTCGTCCGCCAGGGCAGCGTCGCCCCGTATTTCACGCAGTATTGCAGCGGCGCACTGCGGCAATGCGAAGGGCTTTCCCAATGGGGCACGGTAGATCTCGCCGAGCAGGGATATGTCCCCTATGAAATTTTGCAGTATTATTACGGAGACGATATCAACATCGTGTTTGGAGCGCCTTCCGCGCCCAACATCCGTTCCTACCCCGGCATCCCCCTGAAACTCGGCAGCGCCGGAGAAGACGTTAGAACCATTCAGCGCCAGCTCAACCGCATCGGGGATAACTACCCTGCCATTCCCAAAATCGAAGTCGTTTCCGGCGTTTTTACGCCCGAAACCGAGGCCGCCGTGCGCAAGTTCCAGCAGATTTTCAACCTGACCGTGGACGGCATCGTGGGCCCGGCGACCTGGTATAAGATCAAGTATCTGTACGTTACGGTCAAGCAGCTCTCCGAGCTGGAAACCGAAGGCGTCGCCCTCTCGGAAGTCAGCCGGATCTATCCGGGCCAGCTGGCGCTGGGAGACGTCAGCAACTACGTCCGTGTACTGCGCTACTATCTGGGCGTCATCGGCTATTTTGACCCGGAGATCCCGGTGATCACTCTGGGCGATACTTTCGATGAGCAGACGGCCGAGGTCGTCCGGGCGTTTCAGGAGCAAAATGGCTTGCCTGTTACGGGGGAAGTGGACCGCGATACCTGGAACGCCATTCTGCTGGCCTATGCCGATATCCGCTCTTCCCTGCCCGAAGCCTTTTCCTATTCGGATTTCATCTACCCCGGCCGGCTGCTCAGCCCAGGCATTGCGGATTGGGATGTGCGCGTCTTGCAGCAGATGCTGTCTGTCATCACAGAGTCCAACCCGAACCTGCCGCGGGTTACCGTTACCGGGACATACGACCAGGCGACGGAAGATGCCATCCGCCAGATTCAGGAGCAGTATGGCATCCCCGTTACCGGCCAAACCGGCTCGATCACCTGGAACGCCGTCGTGGATGAGTATCTGCGCGTAACGGGCTAGCCCTGCATTTCGGGCAGAAAGCGCGCCAAAAAGCCGCGCACCACCGCCTCGTATTCCTGCTGATGCAGGAAATAGGAGGTCGCGTGATCGGCCGTCGGCGCCAGGAAAATCTGCTTTGGCCCGGCATAGGCGCGGTACATCTCTTCCGACATTCTGGTGGGAACAAACCGATCCTGCTGCCCATGGATGAACAGGATGGGAACTTCCGCCTTTTTCAGCTGCTCGCCGGCCGAGCACTGGGCGAACGTATAGCCCGCTCGGAGCTTGCAAATGGCGCTGGCAACCGGCAAAAACGGAAATGCGGGCAGGTGGTAGTATTCGCGCAAAACATGCCGGAATTCTTCCAGAGCAGAGCGAAAGCCGCAGTCTGCGATCACCCCTTTAAGGCCCCTCGGCCGCTCGCCCGCCGCCATGAGCACGGTTGCCGCCCCCATGGAGACGCCGTGCAGCAGGATTTTGCACGCCTCGCCTAGGCGCTGGCGCAAATACTGCATCCAAAGCAGGCAGTCTTTGTGATCCAGCCATCCGAATCCGATGAACTTGCCGCCGCTCTTTCCATGCGCCCGGTTATCCGGGAGGAGCAGCGCATAGCCCATCTGATAGAAAAATTTTGCAAATACGCTGAAATTGGTCTTCCCGTCTGTCTTATGCCCATGAATGGCAAGGAGCACTTTGCCGTTCTCCGGATGCCGGGAAGGGTAGAACACCGCGTGCAGCGGCGTGCCGTCCTGCGAAAAAATCTGCACCTCCTCGCTTGGCAGTGCATCCAAAAAAGCCTCCCCCTCATGGATGCGCGGCATATGCGGCAGCCATTTTTTCGCGGGCGGCTTTTGCTTTCTGCGCGGCCTGGGCCGCACCAGTGCATAGCGATAGAGCGCATATGAGATCAGCAGTATCAGAAGGGCAAAAGCGCCCAGCAAAAATAAAACCCAGGTAAGTGCATCCATCATCGTCTCTCCCATTTTCTGGTTTTGTTAAAATAAATTGCTGTGATTGACAAAAATTGCTTTGTTCTTTGTCATGTTCAAGCCGCGGGCCGTATGCTATAATTGCAATAGTGAGGTGAAGCAATGTTTCGAGAATTTTTTGATTGCATCCGCGATCTTTATTATACCGATGCTGTTCAATCCATGCAACACACGACCCAGCATGTGCCCACGGTCAACTGCCTGGAGCACTGCCTGTTCGTCTCGTATGTGAGCTTCCGCATGGCAAAAAAGCGCGGGTTAAACTACCGTGCCGCGGCGCGGGGCGCACTTTTGCACGATATGTTCCTCTACGACCAACACGATAAGCGCAACTATGTGGGCCGGCACGCGGCCTATCACCCCCTGGCCGCCCTCCGCAATGCGACGGCGCGTTTTTCCCTCTCGGAAGTGGAAAAAGACTGCATCGCCAGCCATATGTGGCCGTCGGCCGGGCAGAAACCGCGTTTTGCGGAATCCAAAATCGTGAACCTGGCAGATAAAATCTGCGCGACGGCAGAAGTTCTGCATATCTACCATCTGCTGCGCATCCGCCGCCAGCTTCTGTCGGCTTTGCTGCAGCCGCAGCGCGCATAGCAAAAGGGAAGGCAACCGCCTCCCCTTTTTTATTTTCTCAGCATTCCCTGTCTGGCGCTGTTTTCAGCCAAGCTCCCGGATTTCCGTAAAAACATCCTCGCCCTTCATGACTTTGGCGATTCGATCGTGCGCCGCCGAAAGCGAAGAAGATGTTTTGCCGCCGTTGAGCGCGGCGCTGGTCGGCACGATCACATGATGCCCATCCCCATATTCCACAAACACTTTGCACGGAATATATCCCACATTTTTCAGCTCAATTTCATCCTCTTTCCGAGCCAGATCCAGCTTTAAAATGACGGTATCGTTGTTGATCTCCCTTCCCATACCCGAGACAAAGTTGCCCATGGAGAAGATACAGGGGACGCTTCTGCCGTCTGCCGCGGTGATGATCTTCGGGCCTTGCAGGCAATGTGAATGCGAGCCGGCGATAAAATCCACCCCGGCATCTGCCATCTGCTGGGCGTGCTGCTCCTGCTTCTCCGTATAGTCGTGCGTATTCTCTACGCCCCAGTGGTTATAGGCGATGATAAACTCGGCCCCGGCTTCCCGCGCCGCCGCCACATCCGCCTTGACGTTTTCCTCGGAATACCGCCTGATGAGCAGCGATTTCTGCGCATCCGGAATGGCCAGCTCGCCGTATTTGGTATTGAGAATCTCGGTATAGGAGAGCACCGCGACTTTGATGCCGTTCACGTCTGCCAGCAGGAACCTCGGCTCCCCGGCTCGGGTAAACGTGCCGGTATGGGCGATGAGGTAGGTATCCAGCATCTGCACCGTCTCATAAAGCCCCATGGTTCCCGTATCCCCGGCGTGGTTATTGGCCGTAACCACGGCATCATAGCCCGCATAGCGGACCGCATCCAAAAACGTCGCCTGGGCGTTGCAGTGCGGGTTATCCTGGACGGTTTTCTCCGCCGCCGTATAGGGGCTGGAGTAGGAAAGGCAGGTTTCCAGATTCCCGACGACAAAATCGCCTTTCTCGAAAATACCGCGCACCAGCCGGAAGCTGCTGTTATAGTTATAGCTTTTGCCGGACTTGGCCGCATACTGCTGCGAGGAAAGGCACATGAGATCGCCCGTCAGCAAAATGCTCGCCTCTCCCGTATCCAAAGCATCCGGATTCTGCCAAATGCCGTCCTTCTTCTGGAATCTGGGCGCAGTAATCTCGCCGAGCGGCGCATACGGCTTGCTGGAAGTGACCCAGACGGCGACGGAATCCTGGTATTCTCCCGCCTGCGCACTGATCCGCGCCGTTCCCTTGCCCACTGCCACGACCCTGCCTTGGCTATCCACGGTGGCGACGTTCTCGTCGTTGCTGGACCAAACTGCCTGCCCCTGGATTTCCCGGGAGAGATGGCAGCTCAGCTGCCCCTCCTGGCCCGGCTCCAGCGCAAGGTAGGCCTGATCGATATGCACGCCCGGCGCCTCCGGCATCCCTGTTACCTCGATTTTCAGCTCGCCCGAGGCGTTTTCATGCACAAGCGAGACGATGCACTCCCCCACTCCGACGGCCACAATCTCCCGCTGTTCGTTGACCAGCGCCACCGCCTCATCGCTTGAGGCATACCAAAGCGCCCCGTCCGGCGAAAAATTTTCCGCAAAGCAGTCCTCCAGGGAGACGGTATCGCCCTGCCGCATTTCCAATACTTCCAGCGCAAAGGCCGGGATTGGCTCTGCGCTGGGCTGAACGCTTTGGCTCGGCTTTGGCGCGGCGGCCTGCTCGGTTCGCTCTGCACAGCCGGCCAAAGCGCAGGCCAGCATCAAAATCAGCAAAACTGCTGTAACTCTTCTTGCTTTCATTTTTCCTCTTTCTCTTCCCTGTTCTCTTTTTACTATACCATATCGGCAGCGCGCAGCGTGTGCCTGCGGCAGCCATCCAGAAACGCTCCGGCTTCGGAAGGGCCCTGCCCTTCGCTTATATGATACCATGAGAAAGGCAAGCGCCGCGGCCAAGCGGAGCGGCGCCATTGGGTACCCGTTTGAAACCCTTAATTTCAGTAACATGTGAAATCATTTTACCATATCCGGCGCACAAAAGACAATCCAGGTTTTGCCGCTCATAGAAAAAGGACAGGAGTTTGCTCCTGCCCAAAATGCGCTTTCGCGCTATCCTTCTTTCCAATGCCTGCCATGCTACGATTTCTGGTATCCCTTTTCCCGCTCCACTTCCAAAATGCGGATGATATTTTCAATCTGGCAGTTGTTCATGCGGCCGCGGACGATCTCGTCATCCTCCGTATCCGGAAGATACCATTTGAATTGGCTGAAATAATCCTCAATCTGATGGTTCAGCGTAAAAATCTTGCCGGATACCGCATACATTCCATTGCGCAGCACCGAGAGCTCAAATTCACTGGCCCGCTCCAGCTCTTCCCTGGTATAGCAGCGGCCGGATCCCGCAATAATCCAAAACTCCAAATTTCCGGCAGACGCCTCTGCATAATAGGTATCCAGCGCGGCGAGCAGCTCACTGCAGTGGGAATCAAAGCAGCAGTAGCCCCCCTGGCGGCGCTCCAGCATATAGGTATCCTCAAATTGCAGTGCAACTTGCTGCCCGGCAGGGTCTTCCCCTTCCAGCCGCTCCTGCACCTGCAAAATCAGGACATCGCCGTCCCACTGCGTTGTATAGCTTTGAATCTGATAGCGCGTCAGCCGGGGCAAATGCGCGGCTCCGCTCCAGGCGCCGGTCTGGGCATCCAGCCCTTTCCAAAGCGCACTTTCTTCCGCGACAGTTCCGCTCAGCACGCCCGCCCCTTTGATGCCATCGCTCCCCCAGTCCTGGGTTAGAATGAGCTCAACTTTCCGCTCAAACTGCGCGATGAACTCCTCCAACCGTGCTTTTTCTTCCTCCGTCAGCTCTCTGGCCGGCGCCCCGGCATCCAAGGCAGTTTTCTCCTCCTGCCCGCCTTCGCCCTGCGCCAGCCCATCCTCTGGCAGAGCCTGGGCAGTTTCTGTCCCCTTTTCAGCAAAAGCCCCAAGATGCATGTATAAAAAACCGGCCACAATGCCAAAAGCCAAAAGCAGAAGAGTCGCGAGCATAACAAAGCCTGGGCGCCTCCCGCTTTTTCGGGGAGACTCCCAGCCCTTTGCTTTTTCAATAAAGGCAGTGCCTGTGAGCGAGCCGCGCGCAGCAGCTTTGGATTGCATCTGCCGATCCGAAAGCTCTGCCCCACAATAGGGGCAGCACTTCTGGCCCTGCGCAAGCTTTGCTCCACAATCGGGGCAAAAACAGCCCATACTGTGCCTCCTTGCAACCACTTTACTTGATTTGATTATATCACGTTCGGTCTTTTTGGCAAATAAACATCGTGTAAATAAAAAGCCGCGTTTTCCCTCTGAATACGCGGCTTCTACCCGGATCATAAGCGCATGGAACGGCTCAGCCAAGCTCCTGCATCTGCTGCGCAACACTCTGCTCGCAGGAGCGCATGGCCAGAATCGTGCGGCTAAGCAGCTCGTCCAGCTCCCAGCCCAGCATCTCCGCGCCGCTTCGGATGACATCCCTGCTGCATCCCGCGGCAAAGCGCTTATCCTTGAACTTCTTTTTCAGGCTGGAAAGCTCCATATCTGAGACGCTCCCGGACGGCCGCATCCGCGCCGCCGCGCCAATCAGCCCCGTAAGCTCATCCGCTGCGAACAGCACTTTTTCCATCTCGTGCTCGGGCTTCACCTCCGAGACCAGCCCATACCCATGGCTGCATACTGCGTGGATCAGTTCCTCGCTGGCGCCCCCTTGCCGCAATAGCTCCGGAGCTTTCTGACAATGCTGCTCCGGGAACTGCTCAAAATCGATATCGTGCAGCAGGCCGGCAATTCCCCAGAAATCCTCCTGCTCCGCATAGCCCAGCTCCCTGGCGTAATAGCGCATCACGCCCTCTACCGTCAGCGCATGCAGCAGATGGAACGGCTCCTTATTATATTCTCTCAACAGCTGCATGGCCTGCTGCCTTGGCATACTTTGCATGGTATTTTCCTCCTTTTGGCGCGGCAACTGCCGCCGTTTTCTCTGTTCTATCTTTTTTAGTATAGCATATTTTCCAAAATTTGCGCACCAAAAAACCGGCGCGAGATGCGCCGGCCTTTTGTTTGATAGAGCGGGTGGCCTCAGCTGGGAAGTTATTCGCTCAGTCTTTTTACGATAAGCGCCGTATTGGCATAGCCGTTCGTCGTTACAGTAATATCGCCAGACACCTGGCCCACAGCCGCAATCGCCAGATCCAGGTTATCCCCCGGCGCCAAACTCACAAGCGCCTGGGAGGCAAACCGCCCGACGTAGAGGGAAGTGTCTCCGCCCTGCAGCAATCTCTGGGTATCCTGCGTCTCCGGCAATACAGTGCCGTTATTCCGCACAGCGACGCGCAGTGTGCTGGCCGTATTTGCCTGGGCTGATACGTCGTAGGAAACCTCGTAATTCCCGGGCTCGTGAATGGTGAGCGCACTCACGTTAACCCCCATGCCCTGGGCAGGCATCGCCGTATTCATGGCAATTGGTTCATACGTCTCCGGCGCCGTCAGGGTCAGCTGCTGCTGGCCGTCATGATACAGGCCGCCGTATACCACAGACGTACTCGCGTCTTTGCCCGGTTCTCCCATGGGGATATTGAATTCCAAAACCGGCTCTGTGTCCGTCCCAATGTTCACAACGCTCGCTTCTGTGTTAGGCGGGAGCGTTCTAGTTTCCCCAATCCGCACGGTCGGCGTTGCGCCGTCCTCGCCGTCTTCTCCCCGCGGACCTGTGGGACCAGTAGGACCAGTTGGGCCAGTCGCACCTCTCGGACCTGTGGGGCCAGTTGGGCCGGTCGCCCCTCTCGGACCCGTAGGACCGGTCGCACCTGTTGCTCCCGTGGCACCTGTCGCCCCGGTTGCACCTGTCGCCCCAGTTGCACCTGTGGGACCCACCGAGCCTTGCGCGCCTGTCGCTCCCGTGGGGCCAGTCGCGCCGTTAGCTCCTGCCGCCCCAGTTGCACCTGTCGGGCCTGTAGGGCCGGTTGCGCCGTTGGCTCCCGCGGCTCCGGTTGCGCCTGTCGGACCTGTGGGGCCGGTTGCGCCGTTGGCTCCTGCCGCTCCGGTTGCTCCTGTCGGGCCTGTCGGGCCGGTTGCGCCGTTAGCTCCTGCCGCTCCGGTTGCGCCTGTCGGGCCTGTTGCGCCG
>JBCLQU010000002.1:0-214376 GCA_041223705.1 Christensenellaceae bacterium 44-20 | reverse complement strand
TTAGCTCCTGCTGCTCCGGTTGCGCCTGTCGGGCCGGTTGCGCCGTTAGCTCCTGCTGCTCCGGTTGCGCCTGTCGGGCCGGTTGCGCCGTTAGCTCCTGCTGCTCCGGTTGCGCCTGTCGGACCTGTTGCACCGTTAGCTCCTGCTACGCCCTGCGGACCCGTTGCTCCTGTGGGGCCGGTCGGGCCCATCGCGCCGTTTAGACCATTCGCGCCAGTTGCTCCCGTGGGACCCTGAGGCCCGGTTGCCCCCGGCATACCGGTTGCTCCAGCAGGCCCTGTGTGACCCATCGGGCCAGTCGCGCCGGTATTGCCCGGTGCACCCATGGCGCCGGTCGCTCCGGTAGAACCAGTTGCACCTACAGGGCCAGCCGCACCTTGTGCTCCAGTTGCGCCAGTCGCGCCCGTTGCACCTGTCGGGCCAGTCGGTCCCATTCTACCGTTGGTTCCCGCGGCACCCGTCGGGCCTGTGGGACCAGTGGGGCCCATCGCACCATTCGTCCCCGGCGCACCTGTCGGGCCGGTCGGGCCCATTGCGCCGTTCGTTCCCGGCGCACCTGTCGGGCCCTGCGGTCCAGTCTCTCCTTTGGGCCCCGTCGGGCCGGAAGGGCCAGTAGGTCCCGTCGGGCCGGTGGGTCCGGTCGGGCCGCCTGCAGGGCCAGTGGGGCCGGTCGGCCCGGGAATGCCCGGGAAACCCATTGGCCCGGTTGCTCCAGTCGCACCCGTCGCGCCCGGAATCCCCTGGGGGCCAGGCACACCCTGCGGGCCAGGAAGCCCGGGAATTCCCATCGGCCCCTGCGGGCCAGTCGGGCCGGTGGGGCCGGTTGCGCCCCTATGGCAGCAGCACTGATTGATGGGTCTGCCGCATCTCGGGCAAATGGGCTGTCTATTAAAAGGATAAGGACTCACTTTTCTTCGCTCCTTTTCTCATATTTATGAACTGCGTTCATATCCTAAGGCTATCGCTTGCCTCGCTCTACTATATTCTAAGCAACGCCCTACTGTGATAGCTCTTTGTGTTCTGCAAAGAGTTTTTCATAATAGGCCTTGTTATATTGATAAGCCGGCGAATCCGGCCTAAATTTTCCTGCCTTTTCGTTATACTCCCTGGCCTTCCTTTTCTGCCCCAAGCGGTCATAGCAGACGCACAGCTGAATATAGGGCAGGTAGCCATAGCAGTCAGGGGAAACAAAAGCACCGGAAGCATCGTTTCTCTTTTTGGTCAGCGCAAGCTCATACCAGAAGATCGCCTGCTCATATTTTTCCTCTGTCAAAAACAGCTCCCCTAAATCACAGCACACCTCCGCCCTCGGTGTATCGTATTCAAAGGAGTGCAGAAGCGCCGTCCGGGCTTTCCTCGCCTCCCCCTTCATTTTGTAGCAAAGGGCCATCGTTCGGCAGGCCTCTATCTTGTTTTCCAGCCAGCCGCGGCCTTCCTCCAAAAACTCGCGCAACGCGGAAATCGCCGCATCGTAATTTTCGTGATAGTAGAGCTCTCTTGCATAGTAGAACTGATCTCTTGGCGAAAAAGCTTCCCCCGCTTTTTTCTGCATCTCATAGATGCGCAGGTTGCGTCCGGAATCCGCCTCTTTTACCTTTCGATGCGAGACGGCAATCTCAGAATAGACGACATTTCCCACAGGCACAATCGCCTCGTGTACCCTGCCCTCCCAGCGATATTGCCGGGTGTTGCGCACAATTCTCTCTCGATAGTAGGAAAAAGTCGGCTGGCCTTTCTCGTCAAAGGCAGTGTGGTAGCGCATCATGACGACGTCCACCTCCTCTGGCAGCAAAGCTTTGAGCCGCAGCAGCGCCTCTCGATCAGCAGTTTCCAAGATGTCATCCGCATCCAGCCACATGCAATACTGCCGTGTTGCCTTGGAAAAAGCAAAGTTGCGCGCAGCAGCGAAATCATCCACCCATGGAAAATCATAAATTTTCTGGGTATAGCGCTTTGCGATATCTATGGTATCATCTGTGCTCCCCGTATCCACAATAATGATCTCATCTGCAACGTCTTTGGCGCTTTCCAGGCATCGCTCCAGGCTCTCCTCTTCATTTCGCACAATCATACAAAGGCTAATCGTCATGCTTCTCTCTCCCCTCGCATCTATTTATCATATGAGGGAAAAGAAAAGTTGTGCAAACGAATTGAGCTAGGATAAATAAAAAGTAAAAGTTCCTTTTTTCTGCATATTTTGATATTAAAAACGAGACGGTAATACCGTCTCGTTTGCGATGACTGATGAAAATCTATTGCCAAAGCTTCCAAACATACTCCCAGAGGCCACAATCTTTGGCATTTCATAAACAAAGCTTCCCCGAGGCATTCAGCTTTCCAATATAGAGCCTATTTCTTCTTTTTACCCATAAGAGCGCAGCCAATTGCTGCGAATAACCCCATGAAAATCCAGGGAAATGCCGCATTGATAAAATCGCTGACCATTCCTGATCCCTCCTGCGAGATAGAGTTTGTGCATGAAAAAGCGGAGCAAAGATTTCTTTGCTCCGCTCTGGCTCCCCCTGTTGGGCTCGAACCAACGACATTTCGGTTAACAGCCGAACGCTCTACCAACTGAGCTAAGGAGGAAAAACTCAAAACTCTCATTGAGAGAGTTTTGATAAAATAGAAACCGGCAGCTACCTAGTCTCCCACACCGTTGCCAGTGCAGTACCTTCGGCGTATAAGAGCTTAACTTCTGTGTTCGGGATGGGAACAGGTGTATCCTCTTAGCTATCGCCACCGGAAACTTTATGCGCTTGTCATATAGTATGCCATCTTCGACTTGAAATATACCACATACTCCAAATCTTTGTCAAGCACACTCAAAACTATATAATATCCTACTCCAAACTAATTTGTATGATCAAGTCCTCGGCATATTAGTATCAGTCAGCTAAACACATTACTGTGCTTACACCCCTGACCTATCAACCTCATAGTCTACAAGGTGCCTTACTTCCTTTAAGGAATGAGAAGTCTCATCTTGAGGGAGGCTTCACGCTTAGATGCTTTCAGCGTTTATCCCGTCCGCACATAGCTACCCAGCGGTGCTCTTGGCAGAACAACTGGTACACCAGTGGTGCGTCCATCCCGGTCCTCTCGTACTAGGGACAGCTCCTCTCAAACTTCTAACGCCCACGATAGATAGGGACCGAACTGTCTCACGACGTTCTGAACCCAGCTCGCGTGCCGCTTTAAATGGCGAACAGCCATACCCTTGGGACCTACTCCAGCCCCAGGATGCGACGAGCCGACATCGAGGTGCCAAACCTCCCCGTCGATGTGGACTCTTGGGGGAGATAAGCCTGTTATCCCCGAGGTAGCTTTTATCCGTTGAGCGACGGCAATTCCACTCTCATACCGCCGGATCACTAAGCCCGACTTTCGTCTCTGCTCGACATGTCTGTCTCGCAGTCAGGCCCCCTTATGCCTTTGCACTCTAACGCATGATTTCCGACCATGCTGAGGAGACCTTTGGGCGCCTCCGTTACCTTTTCGGAGGCGACCGCCCCAGTCAAACTGTCCACCTGGCAATGTCCAACGCCCAGTTCATGGCACGTTGTTAGAGTTTCAACATTAGAAGAGTGGTATCCCAATGGCGGCTCCCTGCCTGCTGGCGCAAGCAGTTCCTAGCCTCCCACCTATGCTGTACATCCAATGCCGAAATTCAATACCAAGTTACAGTAAAGCTCTACGGGGTCTTTCCGTCTAGTCGCGGGTAACCGGCATCTTTACCGGTACTACAATTTCACCGAGTCCCCTGTTGAGACAGTGACCAAGTCGTTACGCCATTCGTGCGGGTCGGAACTTACCCGACAAGGAATTTCGCTACCTTAGGACCGTTATAGTTACGGCCGCCGTTCACTGGGGCTTCAATTCACTGCTTCGGTTGCCCTAACAGTTCCTCTTAACCTTCCAGCACTGGGCAGGCGTCAGCCCGTATACTTCATCTCTCGATTTCGCACAGACCTGTGTTTTTGCTAAACAGTCGCTTGGCCCTATTTACTGTGACCTATTGCTAGGCACTCCTTATCCCGAAGTTACGGAGTCATTTTGCCGAGTTCCTTAACAGGGGTTATCTCGCTCATCTTAGGATTCTCTCCTCGCCTACCTGTGTCGGTTTGCGGTACGGGCGCCTCTTCGCTCGATAGCAGCTTTTCTCGCCAGCGTGAATTCAACCACTTCCATACTTATGTTCTGTCCCCATCACATCCCAGCCTTAAAGGGAGACGTACTTCACTATCTCCCAAGCCTCAATGCTTGGACGGGTTCTACCATCAACCCGCTTGGTCTATCCTTCTGTGTCACTGCTTCTCTCAAACGCTAAAGGCGGTACAGGAATATCAACCTGTTGTCCATCGCCTACGACCATCTAGTCCTCGGCTTAGGTCCCGACTTACCCTGGGCGGACGAACCTTCCCCAGGAAACCTTAGGCTTTCGATGGTGGGGATTCTCACCCCACTTTCGTTACTCATGCCAGCATTCTCTCTCCTGTGCAGTCCACCACTCCTTTCGGTATGGCTTCTATCCGCACACGACGCTCCTCTACCACTTGTTAATACAAGTCCATAGCTTCGGCGGTAGGTTTTAGCCCCGGACATTTTCGGCGCAAGATCACTCGACTAGTGAGCTATTACGCACTCTTTGAATGAGTGGCTGCTTCTAAGCCAACGTCCTAGTTGTCTAGGCAATCTCACATCCTTTTCCACTTAACCTACACTTTGGGGCCTTAGCTGATGATCTGGGCTGTTTCCCTTTTGACAATGAAACTTAGCTCCCACTGTCTGACTCCCACTCAGTAATATACGGCATTCGGAGTTTGATAAGGTTCGGTAAGCTTTGAGGCCCCCTAGCCCATTCAGTGCTCTACCTCCGTATATCTTCAAGTGAGGCTAGCCCTAAAGCTATTTCGAGGAGAACCAGCTATTTCCGAGTTCGATTGGAATTTCACCGCTATCCACAGGTCATCCCCTAGATTTTCAACTCTAGTGAGTTCGGTCCTCCACGGTATCTTACTACCGCTTCAACCTGCCCATGGATAGGTCACCCGGTTTCGGGTCTACATCATGCAACTATCGCCCTGTTCAGACTCGGTTTCCCTGCGGCTTCGGCGCTGAACGCCTTAACCTCGCTGCATAACGTAACTCGCTGGCCCGTTCTTCAATAAGTACAACGTCACACGCTCTAATCGTGCTCCGTCTGCTTGTAAGCGTAAGGTTTCAGGTTCTCTTTCACTCCCCTCCCGGGGTACTTTTCACCTTTCCCTCACGGTACTATTCCGCTATCGGTCATCAAGTAGTATTTAGCCTTGGGGGGTGGTCCCCCCTGCTTCCCACCAGGTTTCACGTGCCTTGTGGTACTCTGGTACCGGCCGCCCGATCTTCTCTTTCACTTACAGGACTTTTACCTTCTTTGGTGCCGCTTTCCAACGGTCTTCAGTTAGATACCTTCGATGGCTTACGCCGGCCCACAACCCCGGACGTCCGAAGACTTCCGGTTTGGGCTCTTCCCCGTTCGCTCGCCGCTACTAAGAGAATCGTTCTTACTTTCTTTTCCTCCGGCTACTTAGATGTTTCAGTTCACCGGGTTCCCTCTGCAAAGCTATGGATTCACTTTGCAGTGACAGGCTTTTACACCTGCCGGGTTTCCCCATTCGGACATCTGCGGATTAACGCTTGTTTGCAGCTCCCCGCAGCTTTTCGCAGCTTACCACGTCCTTCTTCGGCTCTTGATGCCTAGGCATTCACCCTACGCTCTTGTTCACTTGATCATTTTTTCCTAAGACTTTTCAGATAATTTCCTTACTCTCAGCTTTTTACAGCAAAATTGTATTTCTTTTACCCTAAAAGTTTTTTTAGTTTGTTTTGCATATTATATAGTTTTCAATGTGCTTTTCTTCAAAGGCTTCCACCCTTGATGGTGGGCTCAAGTGGACTCGAACCACCGACCTCGCGCTTATCAGGCGCGCGCTCTAACCGGCTGAGCTATGAGCCCCTAATGGTGGAGATGAGCGGAATCGAACCGCTGACCCCCTGCTTGCAAGGCAGGTGCTCTCCCAGCTGAGCTACACCCCCAAAAGAGTGTGGTTTCCTTCTTCTTTACCTTGACAATATGAGCGTAAAAAATACTTGACTTAAAACAAGCTTCCCTACTAGTTTGGTTGTTACACCTTAGAAAGGAGGTGATCCAGCCGCACCTTCCGATACGGCTACCTTGTTACGACTTCACCCCAGTCATTGGTTTCACCTTAGACAGCTCCCTCCTTGCGGTTAGGCCACTGGCTTCGGGCGCCCCCAACTTCCATGGTGTGACGGGCGGTGTGTACAAGGCCCGGGAACGCATTCACCGCGGCATGCTGATCCGCGATTACTAGCAACTCCGACTTCATGTGGGCGGGTTGCAGCCCACAATCCGAACTGAGACCGGCTTTTTGAGATTCGCTTACTCTTACGAGCTCGCCGCTCTTTGTACCGACCATTGTAGCACGTGTGTAGCCCAAGACATAAAGGGCATGATGATTTGACGTCGTCCCCACCTTCCTCCGAGTTATCCCCGGCAGTCTCATTAGAGTTCCCATCCGAAATGCTGGCAACTAACAATAGGGGTTGCGCTCGTTGCGGGACTTAACCCAACATCTCACGACACGAGCTGACGACAACCATGCACCACCTGTCACCGATGCTCCGAAGAGAAGGCGTATCTCTACGCCGGTCATCGGGATGTCAAGCCTTGGTAAGGTTCTTCGCGTTGCTTCGAATTAAACCACATGCTCCGCTGCTTGTGCGGGCCCCCGTCAATTCCTTTGAGTTTCAGCCTTGCGGCCGTACTCCCCAGGCGGAATACTTATTGCGTTTGCTCCGGCACAGAAGTCTTATGACCCCTACACCTAGTATTCATCGTTTACAGCGTGGACTACCAGGGTATCTAATCCTGTTTGCTACCCACGCTTTCGTGCCTCAGCGTCAGTTACAGTCCAGTAAGTCGCCTTCGCCACTGGTGTTCCTCCTAATATCTACGCATTTCACCGCTACACTAGGAATTCCACTTACCTCTCCTGCACTCGAGCACAGCAGTATCAGAAGCAGCCCCGGGGTTAAGCCCCGATATTTCACTTCTGACTAACTGCGCCGCCTACGCACCCTTTACGCCCAGTAATTCCGGACAACGCTTGCTCCCTACGTATTACCGCGGCTGCTGGCACGTAGTTAGCCGGAGCTTCCTCCTATGGTACAGTCACTTTCTTCTTCCCATAGGACAGAGGTTTACAACTCGAAAGCCTTCTTCCCTCACGCGGCGTTGCTGGGTCAGGGTTTCCCCCATTGCCCAATATTCCCCACTGCTGCCTCCCGTAGGAGTCTGGACCGTGTCTCAGTTCCAGTGTGGCCGATCACCCTCTCAGGTCGGCTACTGATCGTCGCCTTGGTAGGCCGTTACCCTACCAACTAGCTAATCAGACGCGAGCCCATCCATAAGCGATAAATCTTTGACCCCTCTGCCATGTGGCAATGTGGTCTTATGCGGTATTAGCAGCCGTTTCCAGCTGTTATCCCCCTCTTATGGGCAGGTTGCTCACGCGTTACTCACCCGTCCGCCACTAAGTAACTAAAAATTCCTTCCGAAGAATTCCTTCTTAGTTCTTCGTTCGACTTGCATGTGTTAAGCACGCCGCCAGCGTTCGTCCTGAGCCAGGATCAAACTCTCAATTAAAATCTTAACAGTTCTGCTTTCGCTTCCCTGCTTTTTCCTTCTTAAGAGTAGTCCAAGCTCGTCTTTTTGTCTTTCTTTTTTACGCTATATTGTTTTTTCAAGGTCCGCTCCGAAGAGCGCTTCTCTATATTACCAAACACCCTCCCCTTTGTCAACTGGTTTTTTCATTCTTTTTTGAAAGTCGTGAGTTTCTTTTTAGAGGGCATAGATCGTTCGATATTATTGCCATCTTTCCCCTTCCTTACCCGTGGTATTGTTCGTGTTTTCTTGGCATATTTTTCCTATTTTCTCATATATTATGGAAAAGAAGAAAAGCTTTGACGCGAGGTCAAAGCCATTTTCTATAAAAAATATGATTGTTTTGTTAACGCTTGCTTATTCAAAGCTGCCCATTTCTTCCGGGAGATTTTCATAAGCAGTTAGAATCTCTGCCTGAATCTTTTCCCTGGCCTGCGAATTGAGCGGATGAGCGATATCCTTATATTCGCCATTGGGCATTTTTTTGCTGGGCATTGCAATGAACAACCCGCTTTGGCCTTCGATGATTTTGATGTCATGCACGACAAACATGTCATCAAAGGTGATGGATGCAACGGCACGCATTTTCCCCGGCGTGCTGATTCTTTTCACACGAATATCCGTGATGTTCATAGTGTTCCTCCCCTGGTACTATGATGATATTTACCTGCATTATTCGCCAAAGCCGGGGAAAAATCCTTTTCTGGAACACAAAAACATCATTTTTTACGCCAGATTGACACTGATGCGCAGTTTTTGCTGCTCCTCTTCGATCTGTTCCAGAACCATGAGGCTCTTATAGTGCTCGATGCGCTTGACTTCCGGCTCCCGGGTCGCAATGGCCACGCCGCATCCCACGACAATGATGCCAAACTCCTTCATCATCTCGCAGATGGCGCGCACCGTGCCGCCCCCGGCCAGAAAATCATCGATGACTAGGGCCTTTTGACCCTCGCGCACCGCGCGTTTGGAAAGCGACATGGTCTGCATACGCTTGGAGGAGCCGGAAAGGTAGTTGATGGTGACGACAGAGCCCTCGGTCAGCTTGCTCTCTTTGCGCGCAACGACAACCGGCTTGCCGAAAAACCTGGCAACATTCATGGCCAGCGGAATGCCTTTGGTCTCCACCGTGATGATAAAATCCGGGCTGGTATTTTTAAAGAAATTCCAAAGAACCCGCGCCATTTTTTCCACATAAACCGGCGAAAGGAAAATATCCGCCGTATAGAGGAAGCCGCCGGGCAGAATGCGGGCTGGGCTTTCCAGCTTCTGCGCGATCTCGGCTAGCGCGCGCCGCATCTCCTCTGCCGGCATGGCGGGCAAAAAGCGGACGCCGCCGCTGGCTCCCATCATCACCTCGATCTCGCCTATCCCTCTGCGGGAAAAAGCGGAGCGCATGATGGAAATATCTTCGGATAAAGTCGATTTCGCCGCCCCGAAAAGTTCAGAAAAATATGACAATGGGTAAAGCTGGTTTGGGTTCGCTGTCAAATACGCGCTGAGCACGCACAATCTTTCTTTTCTGGTGGCTGGCTCCATTTTTTCTCCCTCGTTCCGAATGTTCATAAATATTTTTACTTTATTATTCGTATTATACCATGCGTTTCGCGGGAGATCCAGCATCTCTATCGATTTTTCAAGATATTGTTGTTCTCCTGCCAGAGATTTAGTATAATAATGAAAGATTCACGCCTATGTTGGAAGCAAACGCGACAAGTATGTCAGGGAAAGGAACACAATATCATGGTTAGCTTTGAGGATTATAAAGAAGGAAGAATTCACTTTATCGGCGTTGGCGGATGCTCGATGAGCGGCCTGGCGCAGATCCTGAATAATCTTGGGTATCAGGTGAGCGGCTCGGATCTTAACGATTCTCCTTTTATGCAGACGCTGCGGGAGCAGAATATCCCCGTGCAGATTGGGCACGACGCCGCGTATGTGCAGGGCGCGGCGCTGGTCATCTATTCTGCCGCGATTAAGCCCAGCAATGTGGAATTCACCTATGCCAAGGAGCACGGCATTCCCATGCTGGAGCGCTCGGTTCTGCTGGGGCAGGTCAGCCGCAGCTATCAAAAATCCATCTGCATTGCGGGCTGCCACGGCAAGACCACCATCACTTCTATGCTGGCCCTCATCAGCAACGACGCGCATATCGACCCGACGGTCCACGTCGGCGGCATGGTAGATTTCCTATCAGGCGGCGTGCGGCTGGGCAAAGAGGATTGCTTCATCACAGAGGCCTGCGAATACGTCCGCAGTTTCCTGACGCTGCATCCCTCGCATATCGTCATCAACAATATCGACGACGACCACCTGGACTGCTACCGGGATATCGATGAAATTATCGATACGTTCGTGCAGTTCGTCTCCCTGCTGCCCAAAAACGGCGTGCTGTTTGCCAACCCCGACGACGAAAACACGCAGAAAGCCCTTTCCCGCGTGAACTGCAATGTCATCACATACAGCATCCAGGGCAACGGGCAGTATAATGCTGCGAACGTCGAATACGACGAGCTGGGCAACCCGGAATTCGATATTATAAAAGAAGGAAAAGCGCTTGGGCATATCGTACTGCATGTCCCCGGCCTGCATAACGTCCAGAACGCACTGGCGGCCTGCGTCGTCGCCTATGAGGCCATGGGCATTTCCTTTGAGGAAAGCGCAAAGGCGCTGCTGCACTATCATCTGGCCGGGCGGCGCTTCGAGCTGGTGGGCGAGCGGGACGGCGTCAAAATTTTCCACGACTACGCGCATCACCCCACCGAAATCAAGGCTTGCCTGGATGCCGCCAGCAACTATCCGCATAAAAAGCTCTATGTGCTCTTCCAGTGCAATTCCTTCACCCGCGCCCGGACACTGCGCAAAAAATACGGCTTGGCCTTTGAGAAGGCAGACGTCGTCATGGTGCCGAACCTGTATCCCGGCCGGGATATCGATACAGGCGATATTCACGCCACGGATCTGGTGGATGAGATCAACGCGCATTCGCACAACGCGCTCTATCTGCCCACTTTCCAGGATATCAAGGAATATCTCCTGAAAAACTGGCAGAGCGGCGATATCGTCGTGACGCTGGGCTCGGGCGACGTCTATAAACAGCAGATGATTCTGCTGGAAAAATAGCAAACATTTGGTTTCCCAGCGATTTGCCGGAAAATAAAAAGAGGAGAAAATCTCTCCTCTTTTTTTATGCAATCAGGGCCGTTTGCAGCCGGGTCAGCGCCCCGCGCAGCGGCCGGTAGAGCGCCAGCGCGGCCACAAAATTGCCCCCGCAGTGCGCCAGATCAAAGGGAATTCCCGAAACCCAATAGGAAAGCCCTGCCGCCCATCCGCCCGTCAATAGATAGGGGATGGCGCAAAGCGCTCCGAAGCTAAGGCCATAGGCCGCGGCCAGAATCGCCCAGCCCAGGCTGCTCTGCATCTTTCGGCAAAGCCACGTGAGCCCTGCCAGAGCCGGCCAGAGGTAGAGATAGGAGACCCACCAGATGCCAAAGCCATAAACAAGGCCTTCCAGCAGGATAAATACCCCAAGCATTAAGATCACCTTGCCCTGAAAAACCAGGGTGTAGACGATGACGAGAATGGAAACCAGCTCGATATTGGGCAAAAACGAGAGCGCAATCTGCGCCACAAACAGCAGTGCGCCAAAAGCGCCTGCCAGCGCAATATCCCGGGTTTTGCCCGGAAGATTAGTAGCCCACCGTGAAGGTGATCTCATAGTGCTCGCCGTCCGCAATGGGCGTGCTGTCCACGCCGGTATTCAGCATCTCGCCGCCCTTCGTGAAGCTCCACCACTCCTGGTTTGCATCGTCGACCGTCTCGCCGTCTACCGTCTTGACGAACAGGCCGTAATCCGATTCCTCGCCCGCAATGAGGTTCTCCTGCTCCAGCGCGCCGCGCAGGTATTCCTCATCCGTGGAGATCTCAAACTGTTTCTTGCTCTCATCCTTATGGACAACCTCGACGGCGATGGTCTTTGCGCCTGCCGCCGGCTTGGGCGAAAGCGCCTTCCATGCCCAAAACGCGCCGACAACAACCACCACCAGCGCCACAAGGCTAATCCATAGTCCCTTTTTCTGCCACCATTTCTTTTGTTCCATAAAAAAACACCTTTCCTTTCGCTCTGCCGAATATGCACAGCACAAAGAAAAGATGCCTCCCTATCTCAAAAGAACGCTTCTCTCATTCACCAGCCAAGCACTCGTGGCGCTGTGATCAGCCCCGGGCAAGTCTTCTGGCTTGGGCATCACCGCCCGCGCCGCCTTCCCAGTTTCCCAGTGGCATGTGGCGCGCGCTCCTCCCTTACAGCGACGAGTTCGCACAGGATTTTCACCTGTTTCCTTTTTCAGCCGGCCGCGGTTTCCCGCGCCGAGCACCCAAGGCCCTATTCGGTTTTCTGCCGCTATCATACCACGGCCGCGGTTTTTCGTCAAATTCCCGGATCAGGGATTCCGCAAAAAAGCGGCGTCAGCGCGCCGCTATCTCTGCCTTTTCCGCAGTTTGCTTAAAATTTCCTCAAAATACGCGGGCAAGGGCGCTGTAAACTCCATGCGCTCGCCTGTGCGCGGATGCGTCAGCATGAGCCTTCCCGCATGCAGCATCTGCCCCTGGGTCTCAAAAGGCGGCTTTTTGCGGCAATAGACGGGATCGCCCACAACCGGATGCCCGATATGCGCCATATGCACGCGGATCTGATGCGTCCGCCCGGTTTGCAGCGAAACTTCCAGCAGAGTATACTCCATAAAACGCTCCAAAACCCGCCAGTCCGAAACAGCCTCTCGGCCGCCGGGGACAACTGCCATTTTCTTGCGGTCTGCCTTATGCCGGGCGATGGGCGCGTTTACCTGCCCGCTCTCCTCCCGGAAGTTTCCATAGCAAAGCGCGGTATAGATGCGAGCCGCCTCCTTTTTGGCGATCTGCTCCGCGAGATTTTGATGCGCCGCGTCGTTTTTGGCGATGACCAGCAGGCCCGTCGTATCCTTATCGATGCGGTGCACAATGCCCGGGCGGATTTCGCCGTTGATGCCCGAAAGATCCCGGATATGATAGAGAATGGCGTTGACCAGCGTCCCGCTCTCGTTGCCCGGCGCGGGATGCACGACCATCCCCTTGGGCTTATCGATGACGGCAATATCCGCATCCTCATAGACAATGCAAAGCGGCAGATTCTCCGGCTCCAGCGAAATCTGCCGGGCATCCGGGATGCGCACGAGCACCTCGTCTCCCGCCCGCAGGGCATCCGAGGCGCCGGCAGGCTTGCCGTTTTTCAGAACTGCTCCTTTTTCCAGAAGATTCTGATAAAAAGAGCGGCTGTGCGAAGGCTCTGCCTCTGCCAAAAATTTGTCCAGCCGCTTATATGCCCGCTCGGCGCAAAGCTTTAACTCCTGCATTACGAGAGCTCCGCCAGCTGTGTTTCCAGCTCTGCGCGCCGAAGCTGGGCATCCGCCAGCTTGCGCCGGTTCTTCTCCACGCTCTGCTCCAGTTTTTCGATCTGCTCCCTATAGGAGATCTCCTTTTCCTTGAGCGTCACTATCTTGCGCTCCAGCTTCACTCTCTGCTTTTCCTGGCTCGTCAGTTTCTCCATCTCTCTCTTCCCCCTCTGCCAAAGCCTCTTTCCCCTCGCTTTGGAATTCCAAAAAAATCAGCGACATAAATAGGAAAATCGTCCCCATCGTAACGCAGATATCCGCCACGTTGAACACCGCAAATTCCACAAAATCGAACCGGATAAAATCCACCACATATCCCAGGAAGAACCGATCGATGACATTGCCCAGTGCCCCGGCGATCATCAGCGCCAAAGCGATTTTGGAAAGCAGATGGATTTTATCCCGGTAGCGAATCAGCGCTGCCGCCAGCAGGATAGCCAAAACTAGGGACGCGATGGCGAGAAGAACCGTCATCCCGCTGCCCATGCCAAAGGCCATGCCCGTGTTTTCCACATAAGTAAAGCTCAGCACCCCGGGAACTACCTGTGGGCTGCTGGCCATCAGATGCTCCGCTGCCCACATTTTAGAGAGCTGATCTGCCACAACTCCAAGAAAAATTATCACTGCATATATCATGTTTGCCTCAGCTCATCACAAGGTATGCGTTGATGAACAGATCGAGATCTCCATCCATCACCGCCCCGATATTTCCGGATTCCGCAGACGTTCTGTGATCTTTCACAAGGGTATAGGGCTGGAACACGTACGAGCGAATCTGGCTGCCCCATTCGATTTTCTTCATCTCGCCCTTGATGGACTGCATCTCCTCTTCCAGCTTGCGCTCCCGCTGTTCCACCAGCTTGGCCCGCAGCATATTCATGCAGGCCTCTTTGTTCTGCACCTGCGAGCGCTCGTTCTGGCACTGCACCACGATGCCCGTGGGCAGGTGCGTGATGCGCACGGCCGAATCCGTCTTATTGACGTGCTGGCCGCCCGCCCCGGAAGAGCGGTAGGTGTCGATTTTAATCTCATCGGGATTGATTTCCACATCTCCCTCATCCGCCTCGATCTGCGGAATGACGTCCAGCGAGGCAAAGGAGGTATGCCGGCGCGCCGAGGAATCGAAAGGCGAGATGCGCACCAGCCGATGCACGCCTTTTTCCCCTTTGAGATACCCATAGGCATTGAGGCCGTCCACCAAAAACGTCACGCTCTTGATGCCCGCCTCCTCGCCGTCCAGATAGTCCAGCACTTTGACGGCATAGCCATGCCGCTCCGCCCAGCGGGTATACATGCGGTAGAGCATGCTTGTCCAGTCCTGCGCCTCCGTGCCGCCGGCGCCGGCATGCAGGGAGAGAATCGCGCTGTTGGCATCGTATTGGCCGGAGAGCAGCGTCGCCAGATGGAACTGCTCCACCTCCCGCTCGGCCTGCTCCACGCTCTGCACGATCTCCTCATCCAGGCTGCCGTCTGCCGCCTCTTCCGCCAGCAGAACCAGCGTCTCGCCATCCTCCAGAACGCCTTCCAGCTTCCGGTAGGTTTGCAGCTTATTCTCCAGCGGGCGAACCGCCCGGTTTACCTTATTGGCGTTTTCAATATTTTCCCAAAACCCCGGGGCTTCCATCTGCGCCCGGTACTCTGCAAGCTGTTTCTCTAACCCAGCCAGGTCAAAGGGACTCACCTGCCTCTTTCAACATGTTTTTGGCCGCTTGCAGCCGAGTTTCATAATCTTCCAATAAAATCATGTGAAATCACCTCTTTTCATTTTGCACCATCTGGCGCGATACAGCTTTATGATAGACGGCCGCCCGGCTTTCTAAACTGCCGGCAAGCTGCCCTCTCCTATTTCCCGCAGCAGTTTTTATACTTCTTGCCGCTGCCGCAAGGGCAGGGATCGTTCCTGCCGACTTTTTTCTCCACATGCCGCTGAGCAGGCTTTTCGCCGCCCTGCCCGCCATGCGTCGCCGTCTGCGGCTGCATGGTCTGCACGCGCTCCACCTTGCTTCTCACCGTAACCCGGAACAGCATCTGAACCGTCCCCTGCTGGATGGCGGCGATCATCTCGTCGAACATATCGAAGCCTTCCTTCTGATATGCCACAACCGGGTCTATCTGGCCGTATGCCCGCAGGCCGATGCCGTCCCGCAGCTGATCCATATTGTCGATATGCTCCATCCACTTGCTGTCCACTTCCCGCAGCAGCACGACGCGCTCGATCTCCCGCATATCCAGCCCCTCGCTCTCCAGCTCGGCGCTTTTCTTCTCATATGCCTTCTGCGCGCGCTCCAACAGCAGCTCTTTTGCCGCTTTTGCATGTTTCTTTTTCAGATCCTCTGCCGAGACCGGGGCAAAATAGGCCTGGGGGATGAGATTTGCCAGCGCCAGGTTCAGCGCCTCCAAATCCCACTCGCCCGCTGAAAGCTCCTCCGGGCAATAGCTATCCGCCAAATTGCCCACAGCCGAATCCAGCATACCGGCGATGGCCTGCCGGATATCCTCGCCCATCAGCACGCTGCGGCGCTGGCCATAGATGACCTCTCTCTGCTGATTCATGACGTCGTCATATTTGAGCACCTGGCTTCTGGCTTTGAAGTTGCGCTCCTCGATGCGCTTTTGCGCCTTTTCGATTTGCCGGGTCATCATGCCGTATTCCAGCGGAATATCCTCGCCGCCGGATAGCTTTTCGATGATCATCCGAATGCGCTCGCCGCCGAATAGCCGCATGAGGTCATCCTCCAGCGCGATATAAAACCGGGAAGCGCCAGGGTCTCCCTGCCGGCCGCTCCGGCCCCGCAGCTGGTTATCGATGCGCCGGGATTCATGCCGCTCTGTGCCGATGATATACAGCCCGCCCGCCGCCACAACTTTCTCATGCTCGGCATCCGTCTGCTTCTTAAAGCCTTCATATAACTCTTGATAGAGCGCCCGGGCCTTGAGCACCTCCTCATCGCTCGTATCCAGATGCATGGAGGCGGTGTAGATCATATCTTCGTCATAGCCCTTGCGGCGCATCTCGCTCTTGGCCATATAATCCGGGTTGCCGCCCAGCAGAATATCCGTGCCGCGGCCCGCCATGTTCGTCGCGATGGTAACCGCGCCAAACTTGCCCGCCTGGGCCACGATGCCCGCCTCTTTTTCATGGTTCTTGGCGTTGAGCACCTCGTGCCGGATGCCCCGGCGCTTTAGCATGGCGCTCAAAATCTCGCTGTTTTCCACGGAAACCGTGCCCACCAGCATGGGCCGCCCGGTCTCGTGCACCTGGCAGATCTCCTCGATGACCGCCTCAAACTTGGCCTTGATGGTGGGCAGGATGATATCGTTCTTATCCTCCCGGATCATGGGGCGGTGCGTGGGCACCTGCACAACCGCCAGGTTGTAGATGCCCTCGAACTCCGCTTCCTCGGTTTTGGCTGTGCCCGTCATGCCCGAGAGCTTTTGATACATGCGGAAGAAATTCTGGAAGGTGATGGTGGCCAGCGTTCTGCTTTCCCGCTCGACTTTTACGCCCTCCTTTGCCTCGATGGCCTGGTGCAGGCCGTCGCTGTACCGCCGGCCGATCATCAGCCGCCCGGTGAACTCGTCGACGATGATCACCTGGCCGTTCTGGACGACGTAGTCGATATCCCGCCGCATGGTCTTATGCGCCCGCAGCGCCTGGTAGACATGGTGATTGATCTCCTGGTTTTCCATATCCGCGAAGTTTTCCACTTTGAAATACTTCTCGGCTTTGGCCGTGCCCTCCTCCGTCAGGTTGACCGTCTTGGCCTTTTCATCCACGACGTAGTCTTGCTCTTCCTTCAGTTTGCGGACAAAGCCGTCTGCGATGGCGTAAAGCTCGGTGCCCTTCTCACCCGGGCCCGAGATGATCAGCGGCGTGCGCGCCTCGTCGATGAGGATGGAGTCCACCTCGTCGATGATGGCATAATTCAGTTCCCGCTGTACCAGCGCCTCCCGGCTGACCTTCATATTATCCCGCAGGTAGTCGAAGCCCAGCTCGTTGTTGGTGGCATAGGTGATATCGCAGGCATAGGCCGCTTTTTTCTCTTCCGGCGTCATATCCCGCACGATGAGGCCGACGCTATAGCCCAGGAAATGATAGAGCTTGCCCATCCACTCGCTGTCCCGCTTGGCCAGATAGTCGTTGACAGTAACGACATGGACACCCTTGCCCGAAACCGCGTTCAGGCAGGCGGCCAGCGTCGCCACCAGCGTCTTGCCCTCGCCGGTTTTCATCTCGGCAATATCCCCGTTGTGCAAAATGATGCCGCCCAGCAGCTGAACGTAGTAGTGCTCCAGCCCCAGCACCCTGCGGCTGGCCTCCCGCACCTGCGCAAAGACTTCCGGCAGAAGCGCATCCAGGCTCTCGCCCCTCTGATAGCGGGCGCGGTATTCCTGCGTTTTGGCCGCCAACTCCGCATCCGAAAGTTTCTGAAAACTCTCCCGAAGCATCTCCACTTTATCCGCCTGTTTTCTGGCGTTTCTTAAAAATTTATCTTCCCGGTGAAATAGTCCCATATGTTCCTCATTTTTCAAAATTTTGGGCAAAAGCCAATTCTATTCTATCATTTCGCCCGGGCACATTCAATGCGCCGCCGGGGCGTAATGTAAACAAATTTAGAATTTCGCCCAGGCCGCGGGCCAAATCCCGCTTGAAGAGGGGGGCGCGCAATGCTATACTAAAGCTATCCCAAAAACAAAGGAGAACACCCATGATTTACACAATCGAAAACGATTGCATCCGCGTGGAGATCTCGGATCTCGGCGCAGAGCTGCAATCCATAAAATCGAAAAGCGACGGCACGGAATACCTCTGGCAGGGCGACAAGACCTACTGGAGTGGCCGGGCCTACAATCTCTTCCCCATCTGCGGCCGGCTGACCGAGGGCAAATATACCTTCCAGGGCAAGACGTACGAGATGAACCTGCACGGCTTCGCCCGCAAGACGGTTTTCGAAGTCGCCGAACAGGGGGCGGATCACATCACGTTCCATCTGGCGGCAGACGAGACTTCCCGGGCGCAGTATCCCTTCGAGTTCGATCTGAAGCTGCGCTATCAGCTGGAAGGCAGCAGCGTTAAGACCACTTTCCTGGTCTCCAACAAGGGCAGCGAGCCCATGATTTTCGCCGTCGGCGGGCACCCGGGCTTCAACGTCCCGCTCTGCGAGGGAGAGGCGTTCGAGGATTACTACCTGGAGTTCGACTGCGAAAAGCCCGCAAGAGCCATCACCATGAGCCCCACCTGCTATACCACCCGCGCTTCCACGCCCTTCGCGCTGGAGGGCGGCAAGATTTTGGCCCTGCGGCACGACCTGTTCGATAACGACGCCATCGTCCTGGAAAAGATGTGCAAAGCCATCACGCTCAAAAGCAAAAAGAGCGAAAAGAGCGTGCGCCTGGAATACCCGGATATGAACTACCTGGGGCTTTGGCACGCGCCCAAAACCCAGGCGCCCTATGTCTGCATCGAGCCCTGGTACAGCGTCCCGGCATACGACGGCGAGATCGACGAGCTGGAGACCAAGCGGGATATGATCCATCTGGGCGACGGCGAGAGCTATGAAAACAGCTACGTCATCTCCGTGAAATAGCGGGAGAAGGCCATGCCGCAAAACACCCCAGAGCTTTTCACAGAGCGGCTGATCCTGCGCCGGTTTACCCAGCAGGATATTCCCGCGCTTTTCGAGATTTACCGGGATGAGCAGGCCAATACGTTCCTGCCCTGGTTCCCCTTAAAAACGCTGGATGAGGCCGAGGAGCTGTTTTGGCGCCAGTATGCCGCGGCATACCAAAAGCCCCGGGGCTATCGCTACGCCATCTGCCAAAAGCAGGATAATGTTCCCATCGGTTATGTGCATGCGAGCATGGGAGAAGCGCACGATTTCGGCTATGGCCTGCGTTCGGATTTCTGGCATCAGGGCTTTGCCACCGAGGCGGGCGGCGCAGTCATCGCCCGGCTCCGGCAGGATGGGCTGCCCTTTCTCACCGCGACGCACGATATCGCCAACCCCCGCAGCGGGCAGGTGATGCAGCGGCTGGGAATGCAGTATGCCTATATCTATGAAGAGCAGTGGCAGCCCAAAAACCTGCTGGTGCATTTTCGGATGTATCAGTTAAATCTCGCCCAGCCGGATGCCCCGGTCTATTCCGGATACTGGGATCGGTATGCTGTGCACTTTGTGGAGCAGGATATATCGTAACAAAAAAGAGAGCCAACGGCTCTCTTTTTTCTCTTTCTATTTAATCGTACTCCGGCTCCAGCAGGCCATAGCCCCCGTCTTTTCTCTGATAGAGTACGCAAACCCGCCCCTGCTCAGATAAGAACACAAAGAAGCTGTGCCCCAGAAGCTGCATCTGCAAAACCGCCTCCTGCTCGCTCATCATCTGAAGTGGGAAGCTCTTGCGGCGGAGGATTTTGCCTTCTTCCTCCTGCTCATCCGGCAATTCCTGCTCCAAAAACAGCGGCTCCTGCTGATACGCGCCCTCATGCAGGCGCTGCTCCAGCTTTTTCCTGTGCCTGCGGATCTGCTGCTCCAGCTTTTTGAGCGCCGCATCCACCGACGCATACATATCTCCGCTGCTCTCCTCTGCCCGCAGCATGACGCCGTCCTCCAGCGGGACCATCACTTCGGCGATGTGCCTGGCCTTCTGGATGGAAAGCGTAATCAAAAGCTCTGTCTCTTCCCGGAAATAGCGGTCCATCTTGGCCGCCCGCTTTTCTGCGTTTTCTCTCAGGTATTGCGAAATATCGATGCCTTTTCCCTTTACAACCGTGCGCATAAACACCCTCCTTGTTTCCGGAAACCAGCGTTTCCCCTGATAAATAATAGTTCCCTATCCCCTCCTCATTATCCTGCCCCATTTTCCCTTCCTTTACACTTCCTTCATTTTTGCAAAACAAAAAGCGCACATCCCGTGTGCGCTCTCTTTTCTTTTAAACCGCCCAATCGCGCCAGCTGACCTGGTTTTTGACCCCACACTCGCCGCCTGGAGGGTTCGCTCATAAGGCATCTGCGCCTCCCCACTACTGCCCCTCTCGGTTTCCCGGGCGGACTTACTTCTAAACCGCACCATGATCACCGGCATTTTGCCGGGTTACGTGGATCGCTTTGCCTGCGACTGGCATCGACTTTCAACCACAGACCTGGCGCGAATGGGCAATCTCTATTATACCCGCCCGGCGCGCAAAAGAAAAGAGTCATTTTGCCGCACCCTATGCCCGGGCAAAGACGATGGCCGAAACGCTGGCGCCGGCTTTCTGCAAAGGCTTTGCACATTGCAGAACGGTTGTGCCCGTCGTCGCGATATCATCTACCAGCAAAATGCGCTGGCCGCTTAGTCTTTGCTCTCCGTTTATCAGCCCAAACGCATCTTTGAGATTTTCCACCCTCTTCTCCGCCGCCAGGCGCGACTGCACTTTTGTCTTTCTGGTTCGCCTGAGCAGCGGCAAAACGGGAATCCCAAGCTGTTTGCCGATTTCCCGCGCCAAAAGCTCGGCCTGGTTATACCCGCGCTGGAGCTGCCTTCCCTTGGCCAGCGGAACGAAGGTTACTGCGGAAAAGCCCAGCGCCCGGGAGCTCAGAAAAGATGCCATCTGCCCGCCGATGTCCTCTGCAAGCCATGGGCAATGATTCAGTTTAAAGCGAAGCAAAATTGTCCGGACGCAGGCATCATAGCGATAGCAGCTGTAAAGCGGAATGCCCGAAAGCCGCTCGGCCCGCAGGATCCGAGCCTCGGCAAGCTGCCGCGCGCAGTCTCTGCAAACCGCGCCTTCGCGAATATCCCTGCCGCACACGGCGCAGGCATGAGCATCCAAGGCCAGCAGTTCAGCGCCCGTTCCCTTTATCTTCTTCCAAAAGCCGGAACAGTTCATCCCATTCATCTCCCTGCTTCTCCTTGCCCCCGGCCAGCTTTTCCACCATCTCGGCCTGGGCACGGATCTCGTGATCCAGCGCCGTAAACCGCCGGGAAACCCTGGCATTGGAGATCATGTGCGCGACGGTACGCTCGCTGCCGATGAGGATCATCTTGCGCTTTGCCCGGGTGATGGCCGTATAGAGCAGGTTGCGCGTGAGAAACTCGCTGTAGCCATAAAAGAGCGGCAGGATCACCGTGTCGAACTCGCTCCCCTGGCTCTTATGCACGGTAACGGCATAGGCATGTTCCAGCTCGGCAAGCTCGTTTTGGCTGTACTGCGCCAGCCGGTCGTCGTCGAACAGGATTTCCAGCGTGCGCTCCGCGGAATCGATGCTGTGGATGCGGCCAATATCGCCGTTGAACGCGCCGGATCCTGCCGTCAACGCGCGCATCGTCCCCTGCAGATACCACTCCTTGTTGTAGTTGTTGACGGTCTGCATGATTTTATCGCCCTCGCGGTAAACCGTGTCGCCGAACTCCAGCTCCTTTTTTTCCACCCGCCTGGGGTTGAGCCGCTCGCGGATCTCCTTATTGATGTTGTAGACGCCAATCGTCCCCTTTTTCACCGGGCAGATGATCTGGATCTCGTCCATCGCGATGCCCTCTTCCAGCCGCTCCTGATAGACGCGCATGGTGCGCTCCAGCGCCTCTTCGGGCGTTTTGGTGGGCAGAAAGAGGAAGTCCCCGGCGGAGAAGAGATCGATGCTCTCCCCCAGGTTGACTTTATGCGCGTTCAGCGCAATGTTGCCCTGGCTTCGGAACACTTCATTCAAGATCGCCACAGGCACCTGACCGCTGCTGATGATGTCTTTCAGCACATTGCCCGGGCCGACGGAGGGCAGCTGGTCGCTGTCTCCCGTCAGAATCAGCCGCGTGCCCGGCTCCAGCGCCGCCAGCAGGTTTTTGAGCAGGAAAATATCCACCATGGAAGTCTCGTCGATGATGACGGCATCCGCCTCCACGGGATTATCCTCATCCCGGGCGAAGCGGCTGTATTCGGAAATATCCTCTCCGGGCTGGGCGCCGAATTCCAGCAGCCGGTGGATGGTTTTGGCAGAACGCAGCGTCGCCTTTTCCATGCGTTTCGCCGCCCGGCCGGTGGGCGCCGCCAGCGCCGTAACGATGCCGCTCTTCTCGAAAATAGTGAGCACCTGGTTTAGGATGGTGGTCTTGCCCGTGCCCGGGCCGCCCGTGATGACGCAGACCGGGCAGGATGCCGCCAGCATCACCGCCCGCTCCTGCTCCTCCGAGAGCATCTCGTCGCTTTTCAAAATGCTCTCCACCAGCGCACCCGAAACCTCAATTTTGGGCACTGCCTTGGAGAGCTGCACCAGCCGGTAGGCCGCATAGGATTCGGCCAGGTATGCCGTGGAGAGCGCCACTGCCCGCACGCCGTTATATGTATTTTCCGCAAGGGCGCCCCGGCCCGCCAGGCGCTCAGCCGCCTGCAAAACCTCCTGCGGCTCGGCCTGCAAAAATTCCGCCGCCGCTTTGACGGCCGCATCCAGGGGAAAGCAGGTGTGCCCCGCCTCCATCTTGAGCTTTAGGATATGCACAAGCCCGCTCTCCAGCCGCAGGCTGGCATAGCCCTCCATGCCAATCTCGGCCGCGATGCGGTCTGCCTTCATAAAGCCGATGCCCGGCACATCCTCGATGAGCCGGTAGGGGTTCTTCTCGATGAGATAGGAGGCGCTTTGCCCATAAACCTCGTAGGCCGCCATGGCCTCCTTGATGGAAAGCCCCATATTTTGCAGCGAGAGAATGACGCCCCGGATCGTCTGAAGCCCCATATACTGCTCGTGAATCTTATCCGCCATCTTGGGGCTGATGCCCTTGATCTGCGCCAATCGCCTGGGGTTATTTTCGATCACCGAAAAAGAGTCAGCATGGAACTGCTCCACAATGCGCCGGGCAATGATCTCCCCGACGCCTTTGATGAGCCCGCCCGATAAAAAGAGCACGATGCTCTCATCGCTTTCGGGCATTTTGGATTCCATGCTGACTACTTTAAACTGTTCGCCGTATGTCCTATGCGTGGTATAGCCGCCGTAGAAACGGACGTATTCCCCGGGCTGAATCAGCGGAATATTGCCCACGCAAACCACAAGGTTGCCCTCGCAATCCAGATCCAGCACGGTGTATCCGTTTTCTTCGTTGCGGTAGACGATATCCGCAACCGTTCCCTCCACATAGGACAATGCTCTACTTCTCCTCTTTTAACTGCGCCACGCGCTCCAGCCGCTCCCAGGGCAAATCCAGATCTGCCCGGCCAAAGTGGCCGTAGGCCGCCGTGGGGCAGAACTTTGTCTCTCTCAAATGCAAATCCTCGATGATGCTGCCCGGGCGCAGATCGAAATTGCGCCGGATGATCTCCGCCAGCTTCTCATCGCTGAATTTGCCCGTACCGTAAGTATCGGCCAGAACCGAAACCGGCTGCGCCACGCCGATGGCATAGGCCAGCTCTATTTCGCACTGCTCGGCCAGCCCTGCCGCCACGATGTTTTTGGCGACATACCGCGCCGCATAGGCCGCGCTTCTATCCACCTTCGTCGGGTCTTTGCCGGAAAACGCGCCGCCGCCATGCCGGGCATAGCCGCCGTAGGTGTCCACGATGATCTTGCGGCCAGTCAGCCCCGAATCGCCTCTGGGCCCGCCGATGACGAACCGGCCCGTGGGGTTGACCAAAATCCGCGTCTTATTGTCTATGAGCTTTGGATCGATGGTGGGCAGGATGACCTCCTCGATGATCCCCTCCCGCACGCGCTCCACGGGAATATCCAGATGCTGGGAAGAGACGACGATGGTATCGATGCGCTTTGGCCTGCCGTTCTCATATTCCACGCTGACCTGGCTCTTGCCGTCCGGCATGAGAAAATCCAGAATCTTTTCTTTGCGCACCTGCGCCAGACGCTTTGTCAGCGCATGTGCCGCGGCGATGGGCAGCGGCATATATTCCGCCGTCTCCCGGCAGGCATAGCCAAACATCATGCCCTGATCGCCCGCGCCCGTCTCCCGCGCGCCCGTTCCCCGGGTCTCCAGCGCTTCGTTGACGCCCATGGCAATATCCGCCGACTGCTCGTCGATGCTGGTGAGCACGGCGCAGGCATCTGCATCAAAGCCGGATGCCCCGCCAGTATAGCCGATTTTGCGGATGGTATCCCGGGCGATCTTGGGGATATCCACATATGCGCTCGTAGTAATCTCCCCCATGACGAGCACCAGCCCGGTGTTCACCGCCGTATCGCAGGCGACTCTGGCCTGCTTGTCCTGCTCCAGAATGGCATCCAGCACTGCATCCGAGATCTGGTCGCAGATTTTATCCGGATGCCCTTCGGTTACGGATTCCGATGTGAAAAGTCTGTTCATAAGAACCTCCAAAATAGAAAGAAACCCCGCCGCACTTTCGCGGCGAGGCACAAGCTGCTCTCTGGCCTCATCTCTCAGCTTGCGCCGCAGGATTTGGCACCGAATCTCCTCCGGTTGCCGGGCTTCACAGGGCCTGTCCCTCCGCCACTCTTGATGAGTGATCTGATTATATCACAGAGCGGCCGGCTTGCAAAGAGCAAACAGACATATTATACTAAAATTCAGCAAAAATGCGGCGGCAGGCATCTGTGTTTGCCCGAAACCTCCGCGAATGAAAGGAATTTCCATATGAAAAAAGTGCTTGGGTGCCTGCGCCGGGCCTGCGAAGAATTTGATATGATAAAAAGCGGCGATAAAATTGCTGTGGGCGTCTCGGGCGGCAAGGATTCCATCCTCCTGCTCTATGCGCTGACGCTCTACCGCCGCTATATGAAGATAGACTACGAGCTCTTTGGCGTAACGGTCGATCTCGGCTTTGAGGGCTTTGATACCGCGCCCATCCGTGATTTCCTGCAAAGCATCGGCGTCGCCTACCACGTGGAAAAGACGGATATTGCCCAGGTGGTTTTTGATATCCGCAAAGAGCCAAACCCCTGCTCGCTCTGCGCCAAGATGCGCAAAGGCGCTTTTTATGAGGCGGCGGCACGCCTTGGCTGCAACAAGGCCGCCTTTGCCCATAACCAGGAGGATCTGCTGGAAACCCTGCTCATGAGCATGATCTACGAGGGCAAGCTCGGCGTATTTTCGCCGGTAACGTATATGAGCCGCGCGGATATCACCCTCATCCGCCCGTTCATCTATCTGCCCGAAAAGGAGATCGTCGGCCAGGTGCGCGCGCTCAAACTGCCGGTGGTCAAAAACCCCTGCCCGGTGGACGGCATTACTAAGCGCAAGGATGCCCGGAATCTGCTGGAGCACCTGCTGACCTATAACCCCAAGGTGAAGGAGAGTATGCTGGCCGCCATCCGCAATACGGGCAGCTACCATCTTTGGGATAAGCTGCCCTCCGGCCGCTGATTTCCCGCATCAAAAAAGCAGGGTGTAAAACATCGGTTGCTTTGCACCCTGCTTTTTTTGCGCCGTCATCTGGCATAGAGCTGATAAACCAGCCAGTTCAGCAATCTTGCGGGCAAGAGCCGCGCCAGCAGCGCAATCGCCTGATAATCCACCCGGATGGCATAGAGCGGCTTCACCTTCCTCCTGCGCGCGATCCTCGCAATGATGCGCCCCGCGGCCGCAGGCTCCATGCCCTCTCTCTCATCCCGCTCCATCTTGGCCACAGAGCGGCCAATCCGCCCGCCATAGGCCTCATCTCCAGCGCTCTGCTTTTTGCGCGCGGCAGTAAACCCAGTTTTAATATCCCCCGGCATCACCGCGCAGACCGAAACCCCATAGGGCCGCACTTCGTTTGCCAGCGCCAGGCTATAGGCATTGACTGCCGCCTTGGAGGCCGAATAAAACGCCTGAAACGGGATCGGGACTGCCGCCGCCACCGAGCTCAGGTTGAGAATCCTGCCCCGCCCGTTTTTTCGCATATGCGGCAAAACCGCCCGGCACATGCGCGCCATGCCCAAAAAGTTGACGTCCATCTGCCGCGCCGCGTCCTCCATATCCGTAAACTCCGCGGCGCCGGAAATGCCAAAACCGGCGTTGTTGATGAGAATATCGATGCGCCCTTCCTTTTTTATCACATATTCTACCGTTCTCTCCACATCCTGCCCCGAGGTTATATCTCCCTTAATATGAACGCGGTCTATAGGCGCGCTCTCCCCTCGGCTCATCTCGTAAACCCGGCAGCCGTCTGCCGCGAGTATGCGCGCCACGCTGTCGCCAATGCCCGAACTGCCGCCCGTGATTAAAACTATCTGCCCCATCGCACCACGCCGCCCATCTTCCTAATATCCCAAGCCCTTGATGGCGCTTTTGACCGCATCCTTATTTTGTTCGGGGACGTTGGCATAGACAAACGTCTGCCCCACCCGGCAAACATAGCTGTATTTTCCATTTGAAGTCTGCGCATAGACGCTGAAATTGAGGCCGTTGTTTTCGTATCTGGAAGAGGCCGGCCCGCTTTCGGATTCAAACGCCGCCTTATTCTGCTCAAAGGCGATTTTCGCCTGCTGCTCTGTTTCCACTTCAAAAAACTCGATCTGGTATGCCCCGCTCTGCTCTACCGCCAAAGTCACGCTCAGAACCTGGCCGTCCAATTGATCTGTCGCGTCCAGTATGGAATACCCCTCCTGCTCCATGCGCCGGGAAAACTCCGCGGCCGTAACCGGCTCCTTTTTTGCGGCACAGCCCACAGCCGCCGCCAAATAAAGAACGCCGCAAATCCCTGCCAAAATCTTTCCAAGTTTTTTCATCACTCATTCCTCGCTTTCTTTCTCCCCCAGTATATCAAAACTTACTTGGAAAATCACCAGCTTCTCCCGAAAAAGGCGTTTTCCCCCTTCCGCTTTTCCGAGGAAAATAGTATAATGGGAATATCCATTTCAAACTTCATAGGAGGTTTTTATGCCCAAGATTAAAAACGCCCGCATCTTTAACGGCGAGGATTTCATTCCCGTTACCGCCCTGCGCTATGAAAACGGCATCATCGCGGAGATGTACGATTCCTGCGACGATCCCGATGCGCTGGATGCCAAAGGCCAGATTCTCTGCCCCGGCTTTGTCGACCTGCATATCCATGGCAGTTTTGGCAGAGATGTGCTGGAGCCAGGCGGCACAGCGCATTTGCGCCGGCATCTGCCCTCCGTCGGGACGACTTCCTTCTGCCCCACCAACGCCACGGATACCTTCGAGCACATCCATTCCTTCCTTTCGGAAGTGAAGCAGGAGATGGCAGGGCAGAGCGGCACCCGCATTCTGGGCGCGCATATCGAGGGTCCCTTCTTCGCGCTGGATAACCGCGGCGCGCACGCCATCCCGCTTTTACAGGACCCAACCATGGAAAACTATCAGAAAATGGTGGGCGAGCATGAAGACGTCATCGCCAGAGTCTCGGTTGCCCCGGAAAAGCCGGGCGGCATGGAGCTGGTTTCCTATCTGGCGCAAAAGGGCATCGTGGTCTCGGCGGCGCATACGGATTCCATGGCAAAGGAGATGGAGGAGGCCATCAGCAAGGGCGTCAGCATCGCGACGCACACTTTCAACGGCTTCTACCCCGTGCACCACCGCCAGGAGAACAGCATCGGCGTCGTCTTGACGGACGACCGCATCATCTGCGAGTTCATTCCGGATTTGCAGCATATCAACGTCTACGCCGCCCGGCTGATCATGAAGGCCAAGGGCTTTGAAAAAACCTTCATCTGCTCAGATGCGCTGGAGCCCTCCCAGATGGGCGACGGCATCTTCAGCCTGGCCGGCAGCAAAGTCATCGTCAAGGACTCTGTGGCGCGGCTGGAGGATGGCCGGCTGGCCGGCTCCACCATCTGCGTTCTGCAAGGCGTGCGCAATCTGGTCAATATCATGAAAATTCCGCTCTGCAAAGCGCTTCGGCTGGGCACCTTCAACGCTGCGAACGCCATCGGCAACGCGCATATCGGCAGAATCGCCGTAGGCGCGGCGGCAGACTTTTTGCTGCTTACGGACGATTTGCAGCTCAGCCAGACGTATATCCGCGGCAAGCTGGAATACAGCCGGGCGTAAACCGGCCTTGCAGCAATGCCAAAAGAGCAGGAGTGAACTTCTCCTGCTCTTTTTATGCCTCTTCCAAAGCAACGAAAAAAAGGATGCGAATGCCCGCATCCTTTTTTGTTTATCCGGTTAGTTCTTGGCCTGCTCTGCGACTTTGCTCATCGCTTCCAGAACCTCTGCCGGCAGTTTATCATAGCCGCCCTTGGCCTCGTCTCTGGATTTGATGAACTCGACTCTGTCGTTCATGCGTGCCGCGACCTGCTCTGCATAGGAAGCATCCGAGAAATCCGGCTCCATGCCTTCCACAGGCAGATACGAGAAGCCCTCAATCTTGCCGAAAGGCTTGAAGGAAGCCGTTCCCTCTACAACCTGCTCCAGGCTGCCCAGCGTCATCTCTTTGGTTACCTTCTTATCCATGAAGGAGCCAGTGTTGAAGATGTAGCAGGAGACATTCTTCTCCTCAAACAGCTTCTTGAAGTTGAGGTAATCCATCTCCAGCGGATAGGTGCGGAACGGGTTCGCATACGGCTCGACGACCAGCGCGTTGGGGTCTACGCCCGGGGCCAGGCGCTCTGCCGTCGTTCTCTTGGTGGCCAGCGTTGCGCCCATGGCCGAAGCGACGACCGGATCTTCGATCTTGATAACCGGCGGGAGCGTCGGGTCTTTCATCAGCCAGATAATCGCGTTCACCGGCTCCTCGAAGAGGTCTACGCGGTTGGGGCTCCAAAGGCGGCTCTTAACGGCGCGGCCATTGCCGTTTCTGATATCCTCCGGAACGATGACGATTTTGCCGTCTTTATCCACGGTAATGCCGTTGTTCTGAACGGTCATCAGGAATTTATTGTCCTCGCAACCTGCGGGGTAATCCTGCGTCTTGTCGAAGTAAGCCGGCTCCAGCGCGACGGAAACCGTCTTGTCGCCCGTATCGATGACGAACGCGTCGTCGTGCAGAACGGTAACGTCATATTTATTGTCGTGCTTGGCGTGGGTGATGGTGGATTTGCCAGAGCCCGAAAGGCCAAACACAGCCGAGACGAACTTCTTTCCGCCAGGCAGGTTGTAGCGCTTCTGGCCGCCATGGCAGGAGCACCAGCCGTGTCTGCCGGCAATGCCCCAGGCCAGCGTCAGCGTGCCCTTCTTGAGCTCGCCGAAGTAGCGCATGCCCAGCACGCAGGCGACGTTATGCTGCGGGTCGAAGAGCGAGAGGCCCAGCGGGAAATCCGGGTGAGACCACTCCGGGTCTGCAAACACATAGATATCCGGCTCACCCTCGATGACCTTGGACTGCTCATACATCTGGTTATAAACTTCGTTGCAGTACTGGAAGTTGAGCATCCAGGAAAGCAGGGAGTTTGCAAAGGTATCCGGGATCATCAGGTGCGCTTTGACCATGAATTCGGGGGAAAGGCCAACGTATGCGGAGGTCTTCAGCATATTTTTGTCTTTCGTATCGAAAATGGCATCGCGGATGATCTTCTGCAGGGAATCTGCATCTACGCCCGGCTCGCCGATGATGCGGCGCGCTGCTGCGCAGCGGCCCTGAACGCTGCCGTCGTTGAAAACCAGAACCGTCGCATCCTTGGGCAGGCCAACTTTGTCTGCGCCAAAAATGGGCATATCCGTTACAACCGTGCCAGGTGCGTTTGCGGCCAGCTTATAAGCCTCCGCAGGAGTCTCTACTTCGTAGACATTGTTGCCGTAAAAAGGCGTCTCGATGATCGTCTTAAAGTTGTTAAAATAGGAGCCTGCCTTAATCTCGGAGAGATCATAGAATTGTTTTGTTGACATTTCAAACCTCCAAATTTGTAGTGAAACTAGTTCATTTGGCAAAATTATGCCAAACTTGGCTAATTATAAAGATTCGCCGTGCTTTCCTTTTTTCCTCTTTTTTTCAAAAAAATATTTTATTTGTTTTTGCAAATTATTTCTGCCAATTTTGCAAAATCTTGCGGCGACAGGTTTTCTGCTCTGGAATTTGCTGGGATTTCGGCTTTTTCTAACGCAAGTTGGATTTCGTCATTTTTCATTTGCAGGGAATTTTTCATGTTGTTCTGCAATGTTTTTCTCCGCTGGGCAAACAGCCCGCGGACGATTTTCGTGTAATCCTCCCGCGGCACGCCAAACTGCGCCTTTGGCTCTATGCCAATCACCGCCGAATCCACATCCGGCGCGGGCAAAAAGCAATTGCGCGAAACCGTGAACAGCTGCTGAACGCGCCCATAGTATGCCACAGAGGCCGTAATCGCGCCGTAGTTCGCGTCGCCGGGCCCTGCCATCAGCCGCTCTGCCACTTCCTTCTGCACCATGGCCGTAAACCGCAGAACCGGCGCTTGCGCCTCCAGTACAGCCAGCAGGCATTTGCTGGTAATATAATATGGAAGGTTTCCCACCACAGCAAACGGCTCGCCGCCAAAATGTTCCCGGGCGATCTCCTGCAAATCCGCCTTGAGGAAATCCTGCCAGAGCACCTGGGTATTCCCTAGCCCCTCCAGCGTCTGGGAAAGCACCTGCACCATGCCTTTATCGATTTCCACCGCCACGACTTTTTTCGCCCGCCGCGCCAGCGCCTGGGTCAGCACACCCAGCCCCGGCCCAATTTCCAGCGCATTCTCCCCCGGCCGCACAGCCGCTTCCGCAATTTTACTTACGATATTTTCATCCCGCAAAAAATTCTGCCCCAGCTTTTTGAGCGGAGCCAGCTGATATTTTTTCAGCAATTCGCTGATCACTTTGGGGGAATAGAGCTCTTCCATGCTTCCTCCTGCGGCCATGCCGCGTTTTTCTGATAGAAAAGCCCCGGAAAATCCGGGGCCGCATTTTGCTTAATAGTTATCGTAGTAATCGCCGCGCTTATAGTCGTAAACCGAGTTGCCGGCATACATATCGATATGCTCCAGCGCCTTGCCCGCGCCGATGGCGACGCAGGAGACCGCATCGTCTGCCACATAGCAGGGAATTTTGCAGCGCTCTGCCAGCAGCCGATCCAGCCCATAGAGCATCGAGCCGCCGCCCGTCATGCAGATGCCGTTCTCCGCGATATCCGCCGCGAGCTCCGGGGGCGTCCGCTCCAGAATGCTGTGCACCTTTTCCATAATCAGGTTGAGCGGTTCGCGGAAAGCTTCAATCGTCTCGTTGGAGCTGATGGTTACCGTCTTGGGCAGGCCGGAGATCAGGTTGCGGCCGGTAATCTCCATATACGCTTCTTCTTTTCTCGGGAACGCCGAGCCGATGTTGATTTTGACATCCTCCGCCGTGCGCTCACCGATGATCATGTTGTATTTTTTCTTGACATAGCGGATCATCGCCTCGTCGAACTTATCGCCCGCGCACTTGATGGAGCCGCTGATAACCGCGCCGCCCAGGGAGATGACGGCGATATCCGTCGTGCCGCCGCCCACGTCCACAACCATCTGGCCCACAGGCTGGCCGATATCCAGCCCCGCGCCGATAGCCGCGGCAATCGGCTCTTCCATCAGGCAGACGTGCCGCGCGCCGGCATCTTCCGTCGCCTCGATGATGGAGCGCTTCTCCACTTCCGTAACGCCGCTTGGCACGCAGACAATGACCTTTGGCTTGAAGAACAGCCTGCGCCCCAGCACCTTGCGCAGGAAATAGCGCAGCATGCGCTCGGTATCGTGGAAATTGGAGATGACGCCGTCTCTCAGCGGGCGGACTGCCACGATATTGCCCGGCGTTCTTCCCAGCATGACCCGCGCCTCTTCGCCGATGGCGACCATCTGGCCGTTGGTCCGGTCTACCGCGACAACCGAGGGCTCCCGCAGCACAATTCCTTTTCCTTTTACATATACGAGCACGGTTGCCGTGCCCAAATCGATACCGACATCGTTATATTCAAACAAACCCATGTGTTACTCTCCTAAATCTCATCTGCGAGCCGCGCAAAGACTGTATCGTGCTCCTTTTTAATGATAATATATCGCGCGATAATTTTCAAGCGTATTTCTGCCCGGAGCTGTGTCTAACTTGTAGATTTTTTCGCATGTTCTCCATTTCTTTACAAAGCCGTTACATATCCCCAAAACTTTGGCCTGCCCCCGAATTGCAGATCGAATAGCAATTCACCGCATCGCTCTTTATTTTAATGTAGGAAACGGAAAGGCCAACGCAATTTCTGCGCTTCAAAAAATCGCCTCCGCGCAGATCACCGTGCAGGTGGATCCGGCGCGTCTGCGGCCTGTGGATATTCCCATCATCGAGGCGGATATTTCCAGACTCCAGCGGGATACCGGCTGGGAGCCAGCCGTTCCCCTGGAACAGACGCTGGGCGACACGCTCCGCTATTGGCGCGAGGCTGTCCGGCAATAATGCAATCAAAGCAAGGCGGCCAAATCATGGCTGCCTTGCTTTTTTATTATTTTGCGCGCCCGTATGCCCGGCGCTTGTCTGTCTTTTTGCCGCTGTGCGCAGCAACAGAGCCGGCCGCTCTGCATCCCGCCGGCCTATGCCTGCTGGCAGTAGCGCTTTCTGGTGGCCTCGCCGCCGCGGATATGGCGCTCATCCATATTTTTCTGCAGCACCTGGCGCACTTGCCGGGCCAGCGCCGGGTTGAGCTCTCCCAGCCGCTCGGTTACATCCTTGTGCACGGTGGATTTGCTGATTTTAAATTTGCCGGCGGCGCTGCGCACTGTCGCGCCCGTCTCGAGAATATAGTTTGCAATGCCCAGCACTCTCTCCTCTATATAAGCCTTCATTGTTCCGTCCCCTTTTACGGTGTTTGTAGATCCTATGAGGCCCGCACTTTTTTTATGAAATAACCGCTCAAAAAAAGGAAAACAGCCGGCGATCGCGAATATATAAAAAATCTGGAAAAAAATAAATAATGAGAGGAAAACATCATGGAACAGTACATCTTGGCGCATGACTTCGGCACAAGCGCCGATAAGGCGTCCCTTTTCAACACAGATGGCCAGTTTATCAGCACCATCACCACTCCCTACCACACCAACCACTCCAATTCCACCTGGGCAGAACAGGATCCCGAGGATTGGTGGAACGCATTCTGCACGGGCAACCGGGAGCTGCTCAAGGGCATCGATATCAAAAACGTACTCTGCGTCTCCTTCGACGGCACGTTCCCCAACTGCATTCCCGTGGATAAAGACGGCAAGCCGACTTACCCGGCCATCATCTGGCAGGATATGCGCGCGGAAAAAGAGGCCAACGAGCTGACAGAGCTCATCCCGGAGCAGTATCTGACGTATGGCGGCGAGGGCATCATGCGCACCGAGCAGAGCCTGCCCAAGCTTCTCTGGCTCAAGCGCAACCGCCCCGAAGCGTTTGCAAAAACCTATAAAATGCTGGCAACCCCCAGCGACTATATCATCCTTCGCCTGACGGGCAGCTTCGTCTGCGAATATTCCATGGCCAACAGCATGGGCACGCTGGATCTCGCCCAGAGCATCTGGAGCGAGGACTGCCTCAAGGCCGCCGGCATCACGGAAGAGATGATGCCAGAGCTTCATGCCTGCACGGATATCGTCGGCGAAGTTCCCAGCGGCGCGCTTTCCGAGCAGTGCGGCCTGTTCCCGGGCACCAAGCTGGTCATCGGCACGGGCGACGCGACCTGCTCCTCCATCGGCGCGGGCAACATCGGCATCGGCGATGCCTGCCTGACGGGCGGTTCTTCCGCCGGCATCAGCGCCGTCGTCCCGGCAAAAGAAGGCGTTGGCTATCACTCCAGCTATCTGCCTGAAGGCGCCAGCATGATGGGCGGCATGACCATGGCTTCGGGCTCGGCCTATGGCTGGGTGAAAAACGAGCTGTGCAAAATCGAGCAGAAGCTGGCAGAGGAAAACGGCAAGAGCGCATACGACTATATCAACGAGGAAGTCGCCTCGGCTCCTCTGGGGGCAAACGGCGTTCTGTTCCTCCCGCTGCTCAAAGGCGAGCGCGACCCGTTCTATAACCCCAAGGCAAAGGGCTCTTTCCTTGGCATCACGCTGGCCAACACCCGTGCAGACCTGCTGCGCGCAGTGGTCGAGGGTATCGGCTTCAACATCGCCCTGATTTTGGAAGGCATCCGCGAGCACTACGATTTCAAAAAGCTCACCATGGTCGGCGGCCTGGCCAAGAGCGATGTGGTCCGCCAGATTTTCTCGGATATCATGGGCGTCGAGCTGGTAACCCTCAAATACATGGATGAAGTCGCCACGGTCGGCGCGGCCATCATGGGCGGCATTGCCCTTGGCATTTACGAGGATTACAGCGCTGTCCGCAAGTTCCATGCCATCAGCGCGCACAATACGCCCAACATGGAGAACCACGAGAAATACAAGAAGATCCTGGAACTCTACCGCAAGGGCTATGAGGCGCAGGTCGAGCTGTTCGACGCAATGGCGCAGTAATTTATTTGCCCAATAAAAACAAAAGGCTTCCCACGGGAGGCCTTTTGTTTTTATGGATGCGCCGGGCGGCAAAACACCTCCCTATTTGATAAGCGCGTTTTTATGGCTCGCCCTCATTCTGCATTTTTTCATTTCCCAACATGCAAAATTTGCGATGCTATTGCTTTTATATCGGCGTTTCCCGCATTTTGTTCCGCGCAAAATTGCAGTTATTCACGAAAAATTTCTCAAAAGTTTGTTTTTTTATGGACAAACTCTGCGAGTTGTGATACGATACGCTATATATCTAATAAATATTTTTCCTTTATTTGGTATATTGTTTTGATTCTTTGCGCAAATGCGCAAAAATATAATTTGGAGGAAAACCAGAATGATGAAGAAACTCACTTGTTTGCTTCTGGCGCTTGTCATGGTATTCTCGTTTGCAGCATGCCGCTCCAGCGCCCCCGAAACTCCGAGCAACGAGCCTTCTGAATCCGCAAACACTCCGGACGACAGCCAAGGCGATGCCGAGCCCTATAAGATCGCCATCTACACCGGCACTGTCTCCCAGGGCGAAGAGGAATATCAGGCTGCTCAGAAAATGGCTGCGACCTATGACAATGTCATTACCGCAACCTACCCCGACAACTTTACAACCGAGACCGAAACCGTCATCGCTAACCTCGTTGCGCTGGCTTCGGATCCGGAAGTGAAGGTCATCGTATTTGTTCAGGCCATCCCCGGCGCTTCCGCTGCCATCGATAAGGTGCGCGAGACCCGCCCCGACATCCTGATCATCTGCGGTGTTCCCGGCGAGGATCCCGGCGTCATCTCCAGCAAGGCGGATATCATCCTTTCCATCGAGGAGATTCTGACGGGCGATGCCATTGTTCAGAAGGCTGCTGATATGGGCGCAAAGACGTTCATCCACTATTCCTTCGCACGCCACCTTTCCTACTCCACCATCGCCGCACGCCGCGAGAAGATGATCGCGAAGTGCCAGGAGCTTGGCCTGGAGTATGTCGATGTCAACGCTCCCGACCCGACCAGCGACGCTGGCGTCTCCGGCGCACAGCAGTTCATCCTGGAGGACGTTCCGCGTCAGGTTGAGAAATACGGCAAGGATACCGCTTTCTTCGCGACCAACTGCGCTATGATGGAGCCGCTTATCGTCTCCATTTCCCAGCAGGGCGCTATCTTCCCGCAGCAGTGCTGCCCGAGCCCGTATCACGGCTATCCCGCAGCGCTGAGCATCGATGTTACCGGCCACGAGGGCGACGTCGACTACATGCTCTCCCAGATCAAAGAGAAGCTGACAGCTGTCGGCCAGGAAAGCAGAATGTCCACTTGGCCGATCCCGGTCAACATGCTGATGGTTCAGGCTGGCGTTGAATATGGCATCGAATTCTGCGAAGGCCGCACCAACGGCACGCTGGATGAGGAAGTTCTGCTCGGCATCATCAAGAAGATCGCCGGCGGTGAAGATAAGGCTTCCATCCGCAACCTCGACGACGAGGAGACGGGCGAAGTTTATAAGAACTACTTCTCCATCATGTGCGATTATGTCGATTTTTCCAAGTAAAAATCTTTGACAGCGAATAAGGTCTGTCGGCTTGCCGTACAAGCCGACAGATTTTATTTTATCTTTCCAAACCACAGCCACCAAAAAGGCTTTAAAACAGTTTTTACTATATGATATAAAGGAGGTATTCCGTTGGAAACCCAATATGTCCTGAAAATGGACAACATCTCCAAAGAGTATTTTGGCAACCGGGTGCTCAAAGATGTTTCCCTGGCCGTTAAGCCTGGGGAAATCCATGCGCTCATGGGGGAAAACGGCGCCGGCAAATCCACGCTGATGAACATCCTGTTTGGCATGCCCGTCATCCACTCCACAGGCGGCTTTGAGGGGACGGTTGAGATCGGCGGACAGCCTGCCGCCATTCGCGCCCCGCATGAGGCAATCGAATACGGCATCGGCATGGTGCACCAGGAGTTCATGCTCATCCCCGGCTTTACCATCACGGAAAACATCAAAATCGGCCGGGAGATCAGCCGCCCGAATCTGGCCAGCCGCATCTTTGGCAAGCAGATGGAGACGCTGGATTCCGAGGCGATGGCAAAAGACGCCCGCAAGGCGCTGGATACCGTCGGGCTGGGCGTCAGCGAAGAGGAATATATCCGCGGGATGCCCGTCGGGTATATGCAGTTTGTTGAGATTGCCCGGGAGATCGATAAAACCGGCATCAAGCTTTTGGTGTTCGACGAGCCGACAGCCGTGCTCACCGAGACAGAGGCAGAAAACCTTCTGCAAACCATGAAAAAAATCGCCGAGAGCGGCATTGCCATCATCTTCATCACGCACCGTCTGGATGAGGTTATGGCCGTGGCCGATTCGGTTACCATCCTGCGGGACGGCGAGTTCGTGGCGCATAAAGAGATCGCCGATACCAGCGTTACAGACATCGCAGAGCTGATGATCGGCCGCAAAGTGGAAAAGCTGGTGGATGCCGCGGAGGAGGACTCCCGCTCTATCGATGAAAACGATATTGCCGTGAAAATCCGGGATTTCTGCGTCGCCATGCCGGGCGAGATGGTCAAAGGGGTGGATCTGGATATCCGCAAGGGAGAGATCTTCGGCATCGGCGGCCTGGCCGGCCAGGGCAAAATCGGCATTCCCAACGGCATCATGGGCATCTACGAATCCTCCGGGACAGTGGAAGTCTTTGGCAAAAAGCTCAATCTGAACAACCTGGGTGAGGCGCTGCGGGGCGGCATCGCTTCGGTTTCCGAAGACCGCCGGGGCGTCGGCCTGCTGCTGGATGAGAGCATCGAGGAAAATATCGTCTTTTCCGCCATCCAGATCAAAAAGCAGTTCCTGAAATTCGGCATGATGGATACCAAAAAAATCCGTGCCCACGCAAACGAGATGATCAAGCTGCTGGATATCCGCTGCACTGGCCCGCGCCAGCACGCAGGAGATCTCTCGGGCGGCAACCAGCAAAAGGTCTGCCTGGCCCGGGCGCTGACCATGGATCCGGATGTGCTCATCGTCTCCGAACCCACCCGCGGCATCGATATTGGCGCGAAAAAACTCGTGCTGGAATATTTAGCCAAAATCAACCGCGAAATGGGCAAGACGATCATCGTCGTCTCGTCCGAGCTGGTGGAGCTGCGCTCGGTCTGCGATCGCATTGCCATCATCAGCGACGGCAAGCTGGCCAGCATCATGAGCCCGGATGCGCCGGATGCCGAATTTGGCCTTGCCATGTCTGGCAGCAAAGTGGAAGGAGGCAACTAAACATGGGCGAAAAAATCAAAAAACTCTATCAAAAAATCGGCCTTCCCAGAATTATCATCATCAGCTTCTTCCTGCTGCTGCTCTTTTCTGCCGGGCCGTTGGGTCTCTCTATCCCCGGGCTGATCGGCGATGTCATCAACCGCGGCGCGATGTATGGCATTCTCGTTCTGGCTATGGTTCCGGCCGTGCAGAGCGGCATCGGGCTGAACTTCGGCATCTCGCTGGGCATTGTCGGCGGGCTGCTGGGCGCGCTCATCTCGATTCAGCTTGGCATCGCGACTAACCCGGCGCTTGGCTGGTTCGCGCCCTGGATGGCGCTGATCGTCGCCATTTTGCTGGGCGTGATATTCTCCTCCCTCATCGGCTGGGGCTACGGCATTCTGCTCAACCGCGTCAAGGGCGACGAGATGACCGTCTCGACGTATGTCGGCTTCTCCATCATCGCCTTTATGAACATCATGTGGCTGGTGCTCCCCTTTACGAGCGGCGAGCTCATCTGGCCGCTGGGCGGCGAGGGCCTGCGCAATACCATCGGCCTGGAAACTTCCTTCGGCTCTGTGCTCAATAACGCCGGCGGCTTCTACATCGGCGGAGAAAACGGCGTGTATTTCCCCACTGGCCTGGTGCTCTTCTTCCTGGGCGCCTGCCTGCTCATGTGGCTGTTCCTGCGCTCCAAAAAGGGCATGGCCATGAGCGCCGTGGGCAATAACCCCATGTTTGCCCGGGCTTCGGGCATCAACGTCAACCGTATGCGCATTTTGGGAACGGTCATCTCCACGGCGCTGGGCGCTGTCGGCATCATCGTCTATGCCCAGAGCTACGGCTTTTTGCAGCTGTATAATGCGCCGCTGATGATGGGCTTCCAGTGCGTCGCGGCTGTGCTGATCGGCGGCGCGACCACCAACCGCTCCCGGATTTCCCACGTCATCCTGGGCGCGTTCCTGTTCCAGGGCGTGCTGGCCGTGGCGCTCCCGGTGGCCAACCTGATTCTGCCCGAAGGAAACCTCTCGGAAGTTGCCAGAATCGTCATCTCCAATGGCATCATCCTCTATGCGCTCACCAAGACAGGAGGTAGCTCTCGTGAATAGCTGGAAAAAGAAGTTAGGCAAAAGCCTTTCGGATAATAAAGTTGTCATTCTATTTGCCATCCTGTGCATTTTGGCTATCGCAGTGGCAGATAAGCCGCTGACTTTCGTCGCCGGTGAGCTGTTCACCCGCATCGGGCGCAACAGCTTCATCGTGCTCGCGCTCATCATCCCGGTTCTCGCAGGCCTTGGGCTAAACTTCGGCATTACCATTGGCGCGATGGCGGCGCAAATTGCCATCTTCTGCGTGGTCTACTGGGGCTTTACGGGCATCGGCGGCTTTCTGCTGGCCCTGCTCATCGCGACGCCCCTGGCAACGCTGTTCGGCATGCTCATCGGCATCGTCTTCAATAAGATGAAAGGCGCCGAGATGATCGGCGGCATGGTGCTGGGCTATTTTGCAGACGGCCTTTATCAGGTGCTTTTCCTGTTCATCATCGGCGGCGTCATCCCGGTGAACAACCCGGAACTGATCATCGCCGGCGGTGTAGGCGTCAAGAACACCATCGACCTGAAGGATAACCTCAAGTACGCGCTGGATAATATCTCCCTGCTCACCATGGTGGAGATTGCCTTCTATGCTGTCGTCGCGGTTACGGTTCTCTCGCTGCTCATTCGCCTGATCACCAAAAAACAGGTAAACTGGAAAAAATCTCTCGGGGTTCTGGGCGGCGCGCTGATCGCCTACGCGCTGACGTTTATCCCCTTCATCGAGGCATTTTTGAACCAGAACGGCATCCTGCTGCTCTCGGCCGTAGAACTGGCCGTGGCCGGCACGGTGCTCTATCAGCTGGGGCGCATCGTCTGGATGAAATTCATCAAGAAGAGCGAGAAGTTCAACTGGAAGCGCTCTGTTGCGGCCATCATCGCCGCAGGCATCCTCTATGCGCTGACGTTTATCCCGGCGATTGAGGAGGTTCTGCTGTATGTAACGCTGCCCGCCATGACGTATCTTTGCATCATCGGCCTGTGCATCTTCAACAGCGTGCTCATGAAAACGCGCCTGGGCCAGAACATGCGCACAGTCGGCCAGAACCGCACGGTCGCCAACTCTGCCGGCATCAACGTCAACCGCACGCGCATCATCGCCATGGTGCTCTCCACTGTGCTGGCCAGCTGGGGGCAGCTCATCTCGCTGCAAAACCTGGGCACCTTCTCCACCTACGGCGCGCATTCGCAGGTTGGCCAGTTCGCCATCGCGGCGCTGTTAGTCGGCGGCGCATCCGTCCAGAAGGCGACGAACAAACAGGCTATCGTGGGCGTTATCCTGTTCCACACGCTGTTTATCATCGCGCCGCAGGCCGGCCAGGCGCTCTTCTCCAGCGCAATGCTGGGCGAGTATTTCCGCGTGTTTGTGGCATACGGCGTCATCGCGGTTTCTCTGGCCATGCATGCATGGAAAACCATCGCGAAGCCCAAGCTCCAGGTTGCCGGAAAATCCCCTGCTCCTGGCGAAGCGGCCAAAGCCATGGAGGAATAAACCAAAAGAGGGCATTTCGCCCTCTTTTTTTGCGCAAAAATCAGGAGGCATTTTTCCGTTGCTTGTCCCGCGGTTTCATGGTATGATAGTGCTATCTTTTCAAAGGAGAATACCATGAGAAGCATTCATGTAAAAAGCTATGCACAGCTGAGCTTTGAAGCGGCAAAGATCATCGCCGCGCAGATTGCGCTAAAGCAGGATACCGTCCTCGGCCTTGCCACGGGCTCGACCCCGGTCGGCGCATACCAGCAGCTTGCCGAGTGGAACCAGCAGGACAAGCTGGATTTTTCCCAGGTCCGCACGTTCAACCTGGATGAATACCGCGGCCTTGCAGGAGACCATCCCCAGAGCTACCGCTATTTCATGCAGAAACATCTCTTCTCGCAGATCAACATCCTGCCCGAGAATACGCATGTCCCTCAGGGAGACTGCGCAGACGCGAACGCAGAGTGCGCCCATTACGATTCCAGCATTCTCGCCGCCGGCGGCATCGATTTGCAGCTCCTGGGCATCGGCCACAACGGGCATATCGGGTTTAACGAGCCTTCGAGCTGCTTTGTTCTGCCCACGCACGAAGTTGCCCTTACCCAGCGCACGCTGGAGGCCAATTCCCGCTTCTTTGACGCCGCAGAGCAGCAGCCCCGCTCGGCCCTGACCATGGGCATCGCGCCTATCATGCAGGCCAAGCGCATTTTGCTCATCTCCCAGGGCGCGGAAAAAATGCCAATTCTGGAAAAGGCGCTCTATGGGCCGGTTACGCCTGAAGTTCCCGCCTCCATCCTGCAGCTGCACCCGGATCTCACCGTCATTTATAATGAGTCAGATTGCTAAAAAAGGCCGGCGCTTTGCCGGCTTTTTTGTCTCATTCTTTTTGGCTTTTTTCATGGCGCAATTTGGCATTTTATGCTACAATACCTTTTATGAATATACTCTGCAAACAAGATAACCTGGCGCTCCGCCCTCTGCTGGATCAGCCGGAGGAATATGCACTGCTCTTCTCCTGGCTCTCGCATCCGGAAATTTCCCGCTTTTACGGCGGGGATGCGGCGCGGGAAGTTGCCAGTATCCGCCGCCATGTGCAAAGGGGCGACGTCTGTTCCTGCCTGATTTTGCAGCAGGAGCGCCCCATCGGCTATTTGCAGTTTTACGAGATCCCGGATGCGGAGGAAAAGGCAAGCTTGCTCCTACTCCCCTATGCGCATCCCTATGGCATCGACCTGTTTTTAGGCGAGCCAGGGCTGCTCGGCCGGGGCATCGGCACTCGCTGCCTGGAGATGGTCTGCGGCTATCTCTTTGCGCAAAAGCATGCCGATGCGCTCTGTATCGACCCAAGGGTTGATAATCAAAGGGCCATCCGCTGCTATGAAAAGGCCGGTTTTTCCTATGTGAAAACCAAACAACAGGGCGAGAAAGTTTCGGGCGAGTGGATCGCCTGCCGCATCATGCACCGCCTGCCCGCATAAAAACCGCGCGTTTTGCGCAGAAAACAGAAAGGAACACTCCATGGATCTACTGCTCACCGTCTGCGAGCTCACTCTGCCTGTCCTTGTGCTGATTGGCCTTGGCATCCTCTGCCGCACAAAGAAAATCTTTGACGCCAAAGGCATCGACGGCCTGAAAAAGCTCATCAGCCGCTATCTCATGCCCGTTACGCTCTTCAACTCGCTGGCCAAAATCCAGCTTTCGGGCACAGTCGCCCTGCTGGGGCTGACTTGCCTGCTCATGTGCTGTGCCTCCCTGCTGCTGGGGCTGGCGACGCGCAAAGTCTGCCGCGAATTTTCCTATCATCCCTATCTTTGCAGCGCCTATGAGATCGGTATGCTGGGCGTCGCGCTGTTTCCGCTGCTCTTTGGGGATACCGGCCTTGGCTTTCTGGCCAGCATGGATATCGGAGCCTGCTTCTTTTTCTTCTGCCTCTATATCCCCATGCTCAACGGCGGCAAAGGCGACGGCCTGAAACAGACGCTGAAAAACATCTTCTCCGGCCCGGCGCTCATCGCCTGCCTACTGGGTGTTTTTTCCAATGTAACCGGTATTTCCCATTTGATTTTCGATTCGGCCATCGGCCCAGTCCTCGATTCTATCATCGCCATGCTGACCAAATCCATCACGCCGCTCATTCTCATCGTCGTGGGCTATGGGTTCAGCCTGAATCAAAAGCTGCTGCCCGCTGTGCTCAAGACCTCTGCCATGCGGCTGATCATCTCCATCCCGGTCTGCCTGCTGGCGCTGCTTCTGCTCTCGCTGTTCGGCGTGCGGGATGAGAGCGTCCGCTTCGCAGTCATCTTCGTCTCCTCGCTGCCTGCGCCCTTCTCCACCTCCGTCTATGCAAAAGACGACGCGCAGCAGGAATATATGAACACGCAGATGAGCCTGTATGTCGCCGTAACGATCATCGTTTTCGCAGTGTTATGTGCCTTGGCCTAAAAGCCAGGCGTGATATTTGCCCAGCATATCGGTTATGCTAAACTATCAGCAACAGTAAGGAGCGACAACATGAAAAACAAGCTAAAATCCGGAAAACTATGGGAACGCATCGTCTTTTGGTCGGTCTCCCTTTGCCTGATTGGCGCCGCCGTCTACACGACGGCCACCCTGCTCACCACGCCGGAGGGCAGCTGGGCGACGGAAGATCCGCATAAAACAAAGGCCAACTTCACTTTGATGACCGTGCAGTGCCTGGGCGCGTTTGTGCTCTGCCTGCTCCCGGCTCTGCTGCGCAAAGTGTTCCGGCTGGAACTGCCTCCGGGCATTTTGATGTACTACTATCTCTTCATGTTCTGCGCGGCGTTTTTGGGCGAGGTGTTTCGCTTCTACTACGCCGTGCCCCATTGGGACGATATTTTGCATATCAGCAGCGGCGCGGTGCTGGCCATTGTGGGCTACTCCATCGTCAACGCCTGCTGCGGAGAGGGCGGCATCGAGCGGCTTCCAGCCGGCTTTGCCACGCTCTGCGCCTTTATGCTGGCTCTGAGCTTTGGCGTCATCTGGGAGTTTTACGAATTCACCGCCGACGGCCTGCTGGGCATGAACATGCAGAAGTTCGCGCTGGAGGATGGGACCAACCTCATCGGCCGGGCCGCCCTCATCGACACCATGAAGGACCTCATCGTAGACTTTTTCGGCGCGGCCGCCGGCGCGCTCTCGCTCTACGCGCCGCTCAAGCATAAAAAGCCCGTGTTTCAGGCGTTCCTCATCCGGCATTTGCCCGAGAAACAGGCCGCCGCATAAAAAGCGCGCATCAAAAAAGCGGCAGGGAAGCAGATTCGCTCCCCTGCCGCTTTTGATTTTCTAGTTGATTTTCCTGCTCTCTTTTTCCTTGAAATGCAGGCCCGTCACTTCGCTGACCAGCGAATAGAAATCCTGCGTGAAATTCTCTTCAGCGGTGAACGTCGCATCGTGGTGGATGAGCGCATCCAAAACATCCGGCGAGGCGGTTACTGCCCCAATGCCGTGCTTGCAGAGATTCAGAATCTGCTGGGAGTTTTTGAAACTGGCCGCCAGCACATCCGCCTCCATATTATGCGCCCGGAACATGCTGTGAATATCCATCGCAACCTGCACGCCGTCTGCCCCCATGTTGTCCAGCCGGTTGACATAGGGCGCCGTATAGCGCGCGCCGGCCTTGGCCGCCATAAAAGCCTGCATGGCCGTATAGATGGCCGTGGCCGTGATGTTGATGCCCTCCTGCTTTAACAGATGAATCGCCCGCATTCCCTGGGCCGTTACAGGCACTTTAATGAATAGCTGTTCATCGATCTCCCGCAGCATGAAGTGCGCCTCCTCGATCATCTGCTCCGTGCTCTCCGAGACGACCTGCGCATGCAGCTGGCTGCTTTTTGGCAGGAAATCCCGGATGCTTTTCAGCACTTTGATGGGGTTCTTGCGCTCATTCATTAAAATGGATGGGTTGGTCGTAACGCCATCATAGGGATACATAGAATAAAGCCGCTCGATCTCATAGATATTCGCGTTATCGATTAAGACTAACATGCCTGGCCCTCTCTTTTGTAAAGTATTCTTATGAATAATGTTAGCGAATGCGGAGGGAAAAGTCAATAAAGTTTCCCGGGGCATGGAAAAATCAGGAGAAATTGGGTATACTATGAAAAAGCCAATGTTTATGAGGTGAAACAATGTATCGCGAAGAAACTGCAAAAGCATATGCAAAGCTCATCATCCGCACGGGCGTCAACCTGCAAAAAGGCCAGCTGGTCATCCTGAACGCCCCCATCGAAAACGCGGAGTTTGCCCGCCTGGTTTTGGAGGAGGCCTACCGCGCCGGCGCACGGGATGTTCTGCTGCGCTATTTCGACGATAAGGCCAGCCGCATCCGCTATCAATATGCCAGCGAAGATGCGCTGACCACCGTCCCCGCCTGGAAATACACCCCCATCGAGGAATACGCCAAGGCCGGGGCCGCCTATATCTGCATCGAATCCGACGACCCGGATGCCTTTTTTGGCATCGATTCGGAAAAGCTGGGCAAGGGCATGAACGCCGAAGCCCGGGCAAAAAAGCCCTTCCAGCAGATTTTCGATAAAAACGAAATTCAGTGGACGGTCGTCGCGGCGGCAGGCCGGGAGTGGGCCAAAAAGGTCTTCCCGGAGGCGGAGGAAGAATGGGCCGTCCAAAAGCTTTGGGACGCCATCTACCACACCACCCGCATGGATACGCCGGATCCCGAAAAAGCCTGGGCAGAGCACTCGGGCCGCCTGCGCAAATACTGCGATTTTCTCAACGATTCGGGTATCGCCCGCCTGCACTTGGAAAACTCCCTGGGCACGAACCTGGATATCGGCCTGATTCCCGGGGCAATTTGGGCGGGCGGCAGTGAAAAGACGGTCAAAGGCGTGGAATTTGAGGCGAATATGCCCACAGAAGAGGTGTTCACCGCGCCGCATCGGGAAAAGGTGGATGGAAAGGTCTGCTCCACGCTGCCGCTCAACTACCAGGGCGTGCTCATCGATGGCTTCTGGTTCGAATTCCAGGATGGCCAGGTTGTGGATTACGGCGCAAAGCAGGGCAAGGAGGCGCTGGATCAGATCTTCCAGGATGAGAACTGCCGCAGGCTGGGGGAAGTCGCCCTGGTGCCGTACGATTCGCTCATCTCCCGCTCGGGCATCCTCTTTTACAGCACGCTGTTCGATGAAAACGCCTCCTGCCACCTGGCGCTGGGCAGCGGCTATACTTCCAGCATCCCCGGCGCAGAGAAGATGTCCCGGGAGGAGAAGGAGCAAATCGGCCTGAACGAGGCGTATTCACATATCGACTTCATGTTCGGCAGCGCAGATCTCAAGGCCACGGGCTACACCGAAGAGGGCCGGGAAATCCCGCTCTTTGAGAACGGCAACTGGGCATTTGGGGCTTGACAGCCGCCCGCCGGGATGATAAACTACTAAAAATATTATCAGACAGCGGGTAATTGCATATCATAGAATAGAACAGGCGGCACATTTCTTTGCGCAGCCGGGCCCACTGGGCAGCAGAAAATCTGCGGGACTTCTCCCGCAGATTTTTTTACTATTTTGGAGGTTTTTTGCTATGACAATCGACAAAACCAGCCCCCAAGGGCTCACCACCCAGCAGGCCGGGGCGCTTGCCCAAAAATACGGCAAGAATGTGCTCGCGCAAAAGAAGAAGCAAAGCCTTATCCGAAAGCTTTTGCACACGGTATGTGAGCCCATGTTCTTGCTGCTGCTGGCGGCTTCCATCGTCTATTTTGTTTTGGGCGAGCCCCGGGACGGCGCCATCATGCTGGTATTCGTCGCCGCCATGATCGGCATCGACGCGTTTCAGGAGCATAAGACAGATAAAACCCTGGCGGCACTGCGGGATCTCTCTGCGCCGCATATCCGCGTCATCCGGGACGGCCGGGAGCAGAATATCCCCAGCGAGGATCTGGTGCCCGGGGATCTCATGCTCATCTGGGAGGGGCTGAAAATCCCTGCCGACGGCGTCTTGCTCCGGGCAAACGACCTTTGCATCGACGAATCTTCCCTGACGGGCGAGGCCGAAGGCATCTGGAAATCCCCGGACGCGCCCGCCAGCCAGGATCACTGGCGCCGGGACTATTGCTATGCCGGCACGCTGGTGCTCTCGGGCAGCGGGCTGGTGCGCGTGGAAAAGACCGGGCAGCAGAGCGAGTACGGCAAGATCGGCGCGAGCCTGGAAAAGGCCCCGGAAAAGCGCACGCTGCTGCAGGCGCAGACGGACCGGCTGGTCAAAACCTGCGCCATCATCGCCGTCTGCCTGTTGCTGCTCGTGAGCATCATCACCTATTGCAGCCTGCCGGATCGTTCCGTCAAAGATCGCCTCATCCAGAGCGTTTTATCCGGCATCACGCTGGCCATGGCGACGATTCCCGAAGAATTTCCCGTTGTGCTGACGGTGTTCCTCTCCATGGGCGCATGGCGGCTGGCCAAAAAGCATTCGCTCGTCCGCAATCTCTCCTCTATTGAGACGCTGGGCGCCATCACAACTCTCTGCGTGGATAAGACGGGCACGCTCACCCAGAATCAGATGAGCGTCGAGCGCAGCTGGGTCGCCCCGGGCAAGGCGGAGGCCGAGATGCTGGAGCTCATGGGCCTGGCCTGTGAGCCGGATACCTACGATCCCATGGAAAAGGCCATGCTGGCCTGCTGCCATCAGCACGGCATTACAGCCGAGCATCTCTTTGGCGGCGATCTCATCAGCGAATATTCCTTTACCAACGAGCTGAAAATGATGGGGCATATCTGGCTGCACGACGGCCAGCGCTTTATCGCGGCCAAGGGCTCTGCCGAGAGCATCCTGCCGCTCTGCGGGCTATCCCAAATGGAGAAAGAGCAGGTTACCCGGGCGGCCGCGGCCATGGGGCATCAGGGGCTGCGTGTCATCGCCGTCGCAAAGATGGAGCTTTCCCGGGATCAGCAGCCGCCGGCATCCATCACCGAGTGCCAGTTCGCGCTCTATGGCCTCATCGGCCTGCTGGATCCCCCAAGAGAGGGCATCAAGGCGGATTTGGCGCACTGCCGGCAGGCGGGCATCCGCGTCGTTATGATCACGGGCGATGCCGCCAGCACGGCCCAGGGCATCGCCCGGCGCATCGGCCTGACAAACAACAATATCCTGACCGGCGCAGAGCTTTCCGCCATGAGCGATGAGCAGCTTAGGGAGCGCGTCCGCCATACGGATATTTTCTGCCGCGTGCTGCCCGAGCACAAGATGCGCATCGTGCAGGCCTTGCAGGCAAACGGCGAGATCGTCGCTATGACGGGCGACGGCGTCAACGATGCGCCTGCGCTCAAATATGCCGATATTGGCATCGCCATGGGCGGCCGGGGCGCGGAGGTCTGCCGGGAGGCGGCAGATCTGATTTTGATGGACGATAACTTCTCCACCATTGTGGAGACCGTCCGGGATGGCCGCCGCATTTACAGCAATATCAAAAAGGCCATCGGGTATATTTTTGCCATCCATATCCCCATCGCCCTGGCCTCGCTCTTCGCGCCCCTGCTGGGCATTGCCCCGGCGGATCTGCTTCTGCTCCCCCTGCATGTCGTCCTGCTGGAGCTGATTATCGACCCAACCTGCTCCATCGTCCTGGAGCGGCAGCCGGCCGAAGCGGATCTCATGAGCCAGCCGCCCCGCTCTTCGGCAGAGCCGCTGACGCGCGGCGTGCTCTCGCTTGGCCTCCTGCACGGCCTGACCATCTTCCTGGCCAGCTTTGGCGCCTATTTCTACCTGCTGCAAACGGCGGGCGATGCCGCCCTGGCCCGGAGCATGGGGCTTGGCATCCTGGTCTTTTCCAACCTGCTTCTGGTGCAGAGCCTGAGCCAGAATACGCCTGCCATCCGCTATCTGCCCCTGCTTCTGCGGGATAAAGTGATGTGGGTTTCGCTTCTGGCCATTCTGGCCGGGCTGGCGCTCATCCTATATACGCCGCTTTGCGGGGTGCTGGGGCTCGCCGGTCTCTCGGCCGCGCAGCTGCTCATCGCATTCCTGCTCTCCTGCCTGGCCGTGCTCTGGAGCGAGCCCATCAAGCTCTGGCGCTGCCGCAAGCGCAAATAATAAAAAAGCAAGGCCGCTTCCAATCGCTGCCTTGCTTTTTTATTGCTCTGCCTATGCCGGCCTATTCCCTCGTCTGCGCCCAGTAATTCAGCTTTGGCAGCTGCGCCTCAAAATAGGCCCGGGCCTGCTCGGGCGGCCACTCCTGGTTTGCCATATGCCCCACGAGGAAATCCACCAGCTCTTCCAGGCTTGTATAGACAAATTTCCCATCCGCATAGCACCACTTGCAGTATTCCTCGTTGAACGCGCCGTCCTTTTCCCGGCTGATGGAGGAATCCTCCAGCGGCATTCCGCAGCATTGGCAAATCAGCTTGCGGGGAGAGCCCAGCAGTGTGTTGATGGAGACGTCGAATAGCTTTGAAAGCAGCTTCAGCGTCTCGGTATTTGGCACAGTCTCGCCGTTTTCCCAGCGGGATACCGCCTGCCGGGTAACATAGGCCTTTTCTGCCAGCGCATCCTGAGACATCCCGCTTTTGGTTCTAAGCTCTAAAATAACATCCTTTGTATTCATTCTCATCACCTCATAGAGAATTATACTACTGCCGCCCGCCGAGGCAAAGCAACCCGCTGTTGCGCTCCGCTTTCCGTGCAGTCAAAAAAGCAGGGCTTGCTGCCCTGCTTTTTGCTTTAGTTGCGGTCCAGAACCGTCATCTTGCCGGATGCCATATCCACTTCCTGCTTGGTCTGCGCAAACACGCCCCAAAGCCCAGCCAAAGCGAAGACCAGACCCAGCACCAAGTTGAGCAGGAAGGGCGTGAGCACTTCGGGCTCGGTCAGAATCAGCTGCGTCGTGATGCTGGTGAGCTCCCCAAAGCTGAAGAAATAGCCGTCCAGCTCGATGGCGACCTGAATCCAAACATCCACATACTGCGCCAAAACCACGCCTAAGACTGAGCAGACGATGAGCGCCACTAGCTTGGGGCGGCCCAGCTTGCCCCGGAACAGCTCGTAGCCCTTTTTGGCACAAAGACCAATTAAAAAGCCCGCGATGCTGGCGAAATATCCCATCCGGGCGATCAGCACCCAGGGAATCAGGCCGACCAGCGTGCCCAGAACCGCGCCCAGCAGACCCATCCAGTAGTTATTGCCGCTGTGGCTCTGCTGCTGAACGGCTTCCCGCTGTTCATCTGCCAGAGCCGTAATGCATGCTTCGTGCATCAGCTGCGCCTTGCCGTCCCGCAGGACGATTTTCTCGGTTCCATCTGTGGCTCCCCCGCATCTGCTGCAGCAGGCCGTTCCGACGAACCCATCCTGCGCCAGCGCGCCTAGAAGCTGGGGCAGCAGCGCCCGCAGGCTCGCCATGCCCTTGCCCGTGCCGCGGAAGCTCATCTGAACGCCATCGCTGAAAACATTGTAGCCGAGCACATTGCCCTGCGCCTTCGCCGATGCCAGAAACGCATCCAGCCGGCCCCTTCTCTCGTTTTCCTCCGGAACATCCGCGCCTGCCCTATAGTTGAGATACAGGCTGCGGAGATTATCCTGATTGGAAAGCGTGACGAGAAACCCGCCCAGCTCTCCGTAAGCACAGCCTTTCGCCATCTTCATCCCATTTTCGGCTGCAAACCGTTTGAGTGCTGCATCCATAAAAATTCCTCCGTGATTTGTGCAATTTTCTCCTCCCTAGTATAACGCAAATGCGGGTGGCTTCCAAGCAAAATTTACAGTCTTTGACATTTACTTTGCCCCGCCGCCTGCAAAATTGTATCCGCGCCCGCTTTCTCTTCCCTTCTTGCTATGCTATAATGAAGAAAGAAATTCCAGGAGGGATAACAGATGCACGTATTAGATCGTTTTTTGAAATATGTCTCTTTCGATACAGGCTCCGACGCCGCTTCTCCCGCCATCCCCAGCACGGAAAAGCAGAAGGCTTTGGGGCAGTTTCTCGTTTCGGAGATGCTGCAAATGGGCATCTCGGATGCGCATATGGATGAGCAGGGCTATGTCTACGGGAGCATCCCGGCCAACACGCAGAAGCCCGCGCCCAAAATCGGCCTGATCGCCCATATGGATACGGTCTCGGACGTCCCCTGCGGCAACATCAAGGCGCGGGTTGTGGAGCAGTATGACGGCGGCGATATTCTGCTGAACGCGGAAAAAAATATTCTGCTCAGCCCGAATCAATACCCGGATCTGCTCAAATACAAAGGGGATAGCCTGGTCGTTACCGACGGTACGACGCTGCTGGGCGCAGACGATAAAGCCGGCATCGCGGAAATTCTCTCCGCCGCCGAGGCGCTGCTCGAGGGCGATGCGCCGCACGGCGAAGTGAAGCTGGCCTTCACGCCGGATGAGGAGATTGGCCGCGGGCCGGATGCCTTCCGCGTCCCGCATTTCGGCGCAGATTACGCCTACACTGTGGACGGCGGCGAGCTGGGCGAGCTGGAGTATGAAAACTTCAACGGCGCAGATGCCAAAGTGCTGGTGCATGGGCGCAATATTCACCCGGGCGTGGCCAAGGGCCAGATGAAAAATGCCATGCTGATGGCCATGGAGTTTAACGCCATGCTGCCCTCCTTCGAGATTCCCGCCAATACCGAAGGCTATGAGGGCTTCTATCACCTGACGGATATGCGCGGCGATGTCGAGCAGGCAGAGCTTCTCTATATCATCCGGGATCACGATGCGCAGAAATACCAGCAGAAGAAACAGCTCTTCTGCTCCATTGGGGCATTTTTGAATGAAAAGTACGGCCAGGGCACGTTTGAAGTGACCGTTACAGATCGATATGCTAATATGAAAGAGAAAATCCTCCCGCATATGGAGATCATAGATCGCGCCAAGGCCGCCATGCAAAAGGCCGGCGTTCAGCCGAAGATTCAGCCCATCCGCGGGGGTACAGACGGCGCGACGCTCTCCTTCATGGGCCTTCCCTGCCCCAATCTCTGCACAGGCGGGCACAACTTCCATGGGCGCTATGAGTATATCTCCGTGCAGAGCATGGAGAAGATCACGCAGATTCTGCTCAACCTCGTCTATGGCGCGCTGGAGGAGTAACGCATATGGAGCAAATAGATAAACTCATCGAAGCTCGCTGCCTTGCCCAAAAGGGCACACAGCAGGATTATAAAGAGGAGTGGCATGCCTGGCGCTATCTCGTGGGCGGAAAGATGTATGCCATGCGCGGCGGCGATAAAGAGGGCCGCCCGATTCTGACGCTCAAGCTGCCCCCAGAGCAGGGATATGCTCTGCGGGAGCAATATGCCGGCATCATCGTGCCCGGCTACTATATGAACAAAGAGCATTGGAATTCCGTCTATCTTTTTGGCGGCATGCCTGAAGATACGCTTCGCAAACTGATTGAAACTGCATATCAAACCGTCCTGCGCTCGCTTTCCAAAAAAGCACAGGCGGAAATTTTAGAAAAAGAGGAGAAATAAAAATGGATAAAGTTCAACTGGCGGTAGAAAATTTCGCGAAGAAAAAGTATAACTGCACGCAGGCCGTCGTCTGCGCATTCTGCGAGGATTTCGGCCTTTCTGAAGTGGATGGCTTCCGGGTCGCCGAGGCATTTGGCGGCGGCATGGGCAAGATGGGCGGCGTCTGCGGCGCGGTAACAGGCGCTTATATCATCATGGGCTTGGCCAACTGCGCGGCGGACCTGCAAAACCCCACCAAATCCAAAATGGAGACGTATGCCGATGTCCGCGAGCTGACCAAAAAATTCGAGGAGATGAACACCTCCGTGCTCTGCCGGGAGCTTAAGTGTGAAAAGCCTCTGCGCAGCTGCCCGGGATGCGTGGAAGATGCGGCCAAACTGCTGACCGAGTATCTGGAAATGCGCAAACAGCGCCAATAGTATGCAGCTCCGCGTTTATCCCATCGGCGAGATTGCCCGGTGCGGAGGCAAAGTTGCCGCGCGGTTTTATCCAGCTTATGCGCCAGGCATTGCCGGCCTTTGTGCGTATAGCCATTTGCAGCTGATCTGGTGGTTTTCCGGCGCAGATGACGCCAAGAGCCGCGGCCAGGTGTACGCGCGCTGCCCTTATCTTGGGGCACCCGAAAAACTGGGCGTTTTTGCGACGCGCTCGCCGCGCCGCCCCAACCCCATCGCGCTGACCTGCTGCCGCATTCTGGCGCTGGATGCGGATGCCGGCCTCATCTGGCTGGAAAACTGCGATGCGGAGGATGGATCGCCCATCCTGGACATCAAGCCCTATGCGCCAAGCTCGGATCGCGTGGAACATCCGGCCGGCCCGGCCTGGTCTGCCCACTGGCCAAAAAGCCTGGAGGAATCCGCGGCATACGATTGGGAGCGCGAGGCAGACCCCTCTTTTGAGGAGCAGAGAGGAACATGAAACACATCGGAGGAAACCATATGTGGGCTGTCTACGCACTGCTCTCGGCGCTGTTTGCCGCGCTGACTTCCATTCTCGCAAAGCTGGGCATCCAGCAGCTCAATTCCAATCTCGCCACGGCCATCCGCACGGCTGTCGTGCTGGTTATGGCCTGGGCAATTGTGCTTTTTACGGGCAAGCAGGCAGAGATCCCGCATATCACGGGGAAAAGCTGGGTCTTTCTCGTCTTATCCGGCATCGCCACCGGGCTGTCCTGGCTCTGCTACTATAGGGCCCTGCAAATCGGCGAGGCCAGCAAGGTCATCCCGGTAGATAAGTTCAGCGTCGTCATCAGCATAGCCCTCTCCTTTTTGATTTTAAAGGAGAAGCTGGATTGGAAGGCTCTGCTGGGCGGCGGCTTTATCACTGCCGGAACCTTTCTCTTGATTTTATAGTTTGGAGGAGAGATGGAGTTTGTTCGCCAGATAAGAGAGCGGCTTTTTGCGCTCAGTGAGCCGGAGTTCCAGAAATTTTCCGCGGCGCTCATCCCGGGCGAAGAGCGCATGCTGGGCGTGCGCCTGCCGGCCCTGCGGGCGCTGGCAAAGGAGATTGCCCGCTCGGATGGCTGGGCGGATTACCTGGCCGCCGCGCCCCGGGATTATTTCGAGGAGATCATGCTGCGCGGCATGATCATCGGCGCGGTTCAGATCAGCCCGGAAGAGCGCATTTCCCGCATCCAGGCTTTCATCCCTGAAATCGATAGTTGGTCCATCTGCGATAGTTTCTGCGCCGGGCTCAAGTTTTCTGCAAAAAATAGGGAGATGGTCTTTTCCTTTGTGCGGCCCTACTGCGGCAGCCAAAAGGAATTCGAGGCGCGGTTTGGCTATGTCATGCTGCTGGATTTCTTCTTGACGGAGGAGTATATTGATGCCGTGCTTTCGCTCGTCTCCTCCTTTTCGCACCCCGCCTACTATGCGAAAATGGCCGTTGCCTGGCTTCTTGCCACGGCGCTGGCCAAATTCCCATCCCAGGCCATGCGCTGCCTGAAAACCGCCCCGCTGGACGATTTCACCTATCGCAAAACCATCCAAAAGGCGCTGGAATCCTTCCGGGTTTCGCCGGCTCTCAAGCAGGAACTGCGCGAGCTCCGGGCACAAAACGCAAAATAGCAGGCACACTGCGCAAAAAAAGAGCTGGGCAAATGCCCGGCTCTTTTTTCTAGGAAAAAGGAGCTGCCGGCTGTGGCAGCCCCTACCCTAAGAGGAAAGAAAGGAAAAATGATGATGAAGAATTTTTGTGCTTGCTTCTTCTTTACAGTCTCTATTCTACCAAGGAAATAAGTCCATTTTTCAGCCAATTTAAATATAAACTGTGAACAATCCCTCTGTTTTCCTCATTTTTTAAAGTTTTTTGCCGGCTGGCAGGCGCAGAGTTTGCCCGCAAAAAAAGCCGGGAAACTTCCCGGCTTCATTCTGGCCCTCTTATTTGACGATTTCGCCCTGGCAGCCATTTCTGGCAATGAGGGAGGCGTTGGCTTCGTCTGTATCCACATGCATGGCCAGCGCAAATTTCGGGCTGACGCGCACAACGCAGTCTCCGAAGATCACCGGGCGATCCGTATCCACCTTCACCTGGACGATCTCCTTATCCTGCACGCCCAGACGCTCTGCATCTTCCGGCGTCATATGGATATGCCGCTTTGCCACGATCAGGCCCTCGGAAAGCTCCACTTCGCCTGCCGGCCCTTTGAGCTTGATGGGGGCACTGCCCGCCAAATCGCCGCTCTCGCGCACCGGCCCGATGGCGCCCAGCGTGAAGCAGTCCGTCAGGGAGACCTCAACCTGGCTGGCCGGGCGGGTCGGCCCTAAAATGACGACATTGGCGATCGAGCGCTTGGGCCCGACGATCTCCACGCGCTCTTCGCAGACAAACTGCCCCGGCTGGGAAAGATCGCGGACATATGTGAGCGTCTTACCTGCGCCAAAGAGCTTTTCAACATCTTCCTGGGTCAGGTGCACATGACGCGCCGACACTTCAACTAAAAAAGATTTTTCGGACATAGTTTCCTCCTTATGTGACATCCCTTTTGATAATTTTATTGTCTTACACCCACCCGGATTTGTCAACTATATTCTCGTTGCAGCTGCTCTGCCGCCGCCTCCAAAAAGCGCCGCGCCGCCGGGGAGAGCTGCTCGCCCTGCCGGGCGGCGATGCCCAAAACCCGGCAGTGCTCCTGCTCCAACGGGCGAATCTGCACCTCCGCCCGGGTTTTTTCCGCCAGCAGACGCGACATGAGCGTTACCCCAAGTCCGGCCTCCACCATGGAAAAAATCGTCTCGTCGCCTTTGATGCGATAGCGGATCTGCGGCTGGCTTAGCCCTTCCTCTCTGATGACCCGCTCCACTTCCTCATCCGCGCCTTCGCAGGGGCTTATGAACGGCTCTTTGATGAGACGTTTCGCAGGGATTTTTTCCAATTTGCACAGCGGGTGGTTTTCAGGCAGAACCGCCATGACGGGATCCTCCGCAATGGGGAAAAAATCAAACCCTTCGGGCACCGGCGCAGAGAAAAAGCCCAGATCGATCTCTCCCTGCACCAGCCAGCGCCAGACTTCCCCGCGGTTGCCTTCCGAGAGCTGAATGGAGATGCCGGGATATGCCTGGGAAAAGCGCCCGATCACCCTGGGCAGCCAATGCATGGAAACGCTGTAAAAAGCTCCGATGCGCACGGCGCCCTCTTCCGCTCCGGAAATTTTGGCGGCCAGCTCCAAAACACTGCGCTCGCCCCGCTCGATCTGCCGCAGATAGGGCAGAAGCTTTTCCGCATTCTCCGTGGGCAAAACCGCATCCTTGCCCCGCCGCAGCAGCCCAAAGCCAAACTCCTGCTCCAGGGCGCGGATCATATGGCTGATGCCTGGCTGGGAATAGCCCAGCGTTTTAGCGGCTTTGGTCAGGCTGCCTTGGGCGATGGTCTCCAGCAGTGCTCTATATTTTATCGTATCCATGCTCTGCTCCTATCATTCATAATTAGAATGCAGTCTATTCGACACATTCAGTTTACTTATTTTTTTTCTCATTGTATAATAATCTCATTGCCGCTGCAAGCCCGGGCGCAAAAGCCGCTTGCAAGCCCAAAATGATAGGAGAACAACATGAATCCATATAAAAAGAGCTTGATTTATTTGCATCTGGGGACGTTTCTCTGCGCGCTTTCCGGCGTTTTCGGAAAGCTGCTGGCCCTGCCTTCCCTGATCATCACGCTGGGGCGCGTTTTCTTTTCCTCGCTGGCACTTCTGCTCATCCTGCTGGCCGGGCGCAAGCGCATCCGCCTGGACGGCGGGAAGGATTTTCTCAGCCTGGCGGCGCTGGGCGTGCTGCTGGCTGTGCACTGGGCCTCCTTTTACGAGGCAATCCAGCTCTCGACAGTTGCGCTGGGTCTGCTGGCTTTTTCCACGTTCCCCGTATTCGTTACCTTCCTGGAGCCGCTCTTTTTCCGGCAGAAACTGCGGCTGGAAAACGTAATCATTGCGCTGGTTGTCTTTGCGGGGATTGCCGTGGTCGTCCCGGAATTCAAGCTAGAAAACCAGGCCACCAAGGGAATCCTGCTGGGCATTTTCTCCGGCTTCACCTATGCCATCTTGGCGCTTTGCAACAAGCGCTTTACCGGGAAATATTCGGGCACGCAGATCAGTCTCTATGAACACCTGTTTGCCTGCATCTCGCTGCTGCCTTTCCTCTTCGTCTGCCGCCCGGCCCTGACGCTGAGGGATATCGGCCTTTTGGCGCTGCTGGGCGTGGTTTTCACCGGCATCGCCCAAAGCCTTTACGTCTCCTCCCTGCGCCATGTCTCTGCCCGGATGGCCGGCATCGTCAGCTGCCTTGAGCCCATTTACAGCACGCTCTTCGCCTTCCTCTTTTTGCACGAAGCACCTGCCCTGCGCGACTACATTGGCGCGGCCATCATCCTGGGGGCTGTGGTCTACTCGACACTGCGGGCAAACAAGGCCCAGGCAGAGCCCCTCGAGGCCAACGCGTAGCTTCTCTTTTCCCCGGCGGGCAGGCGTGATACAATAAAGCCAGGCGGCGCAGAGCACGGCTGCCCTGCACCGCTGGCTTTTTTGATCGAGGAGGAGACGCGGTGAAAGCTCTTGCAAAACGCTATGCACATAAATGGATGATTCTGGGGCTATGCGCCGCGCTCGTGGCTGTCTTTGCGCTCTCCGGCATCGGCTGCCCGTTCTACCGCATATTCGGCATCCCCTGCCCGGGCTGCGGAATGACCCGGGCATTCCTGGCCTGCCTGCGCCTGGATTTTGCCGCCGCCTGGCGGTATCATCCGATGGTCTTTTCCCTGCCCTATCTGCTGGCTCTCTTTTGGAAGGATGGGGCGGTTTTCCCAGAGAAGCGCTGGAATGCGGGTATTCTGGCGCTGGTCTGCCTGGGCTTTTTGGCGCAGTATCTCTGCCGGCTGTTTGGCTAATCTATTGTTTCCTATCCGAGCCGTCTTTTTCTGAAGGCGGCTCTTTTTTTATGCGCATGAATCATCTCCTTGCATTCGCTTCTTCCATTTTTTAGCATATTTTACATTTTTTATTTACAATGGGCATTTTTGTAACTATAATGGGATTAAATTTAAAGTAAGTATTTTACAAGGAGGATCAGCGTGATGTTTTGCAGAAACTGTGGCCAGCCCATGGACGACATGGCGGCTTTTTGCACACACTGCGGCGCAGGCAAGGGAACGGGAAGCGCCTATTGCCCAAACTGCGGGAGCACAGTCGATCCCAATGCCGTCGTCTGCGTCAAATGCGGCGTAGCTCTTGGCAGCATGGGCTATCAGAATCACCAGAATCAGGGAAACTACAACCCCTATCAGCAGAACTATAATCCCAATTTCAATCAGTCCGGGCAGCCCTTAAAATCCAAGCTGGCCGCCGGCCTTCTGGGCATTTTCCTTGGGGGCTTTGGCGTGCACAGCTTTTATCTTGGCTATGCGGGCAAGGGCGTTGCGCAGATTATCGTTTCGCTGGTTACCTGCGGCGTCGGTTCGCTTTGGGGATTTATCGAGGGGATTCTCATCCTGACGGGCAGTATTTCCCAGGATGCCAACGGCAATCCGCTTGCCGATTAGCTTTTGCGGCCAATAAAAAAGGAGCGCGGGTGCGCTCCTTTTTATTTGCTTCTAATTCTGCTTTCTCCGATACTCGCAGAAAGTAAACCCCAGCCCGCCGCTCTCCTGGCGCGGGCTTTGCTCTGCCAGGAAAAACTCCCCAGAGGCGTCTAGGTTGGGGAAGAAGGTATCTGCCTCCAAAACCGCATCCCATCTGGTAACCAAAATCCGGTCGGTATAGGGCAGCAGCAGCCGGTAGATCTCCCCGCCGCCGATGACGAACGCATCCTCCTTCTGCCCGCCCAGCAGGGCAAACAGCGCGGCAACATCCACTGCGGTTTCGACCCCTGGCGCGCAGAACCCGCCGCGGGAAAGCACGATATTGCGCCGCCCGGGCAATGCGCCGGGCAGGGATTCGAACGTCTTTCTGCCCATCACGACCGCATGGCCCCGGGTGGTTTCCCGGAAAAATTTCATATCTTCGCTGACCCGAACCAGCAGGCCGCCGTCTTTTCCGATGCCCCAGTTTTGATCTGCCGATAAAATCGCCTGCATACTACACCGCCACCGGGATTTTCCCCACGCCGCCGCAGTTCTGATACTCCTCCAGCCAGACGTTTTCCGTATTGAACGCGTAAAAATCGGTGATATCTTCCCCCATGCAAAGCTTTGGCGCGGCGTATCCTTCCCGCTCCATCAGCTTTTCTACGATGGGCACATGCCGGTCGTAAATATGTGCATCCGCAATGACATGCACAAGCTCCCCAGCCTTCAGGCCGCTGACCTTCGCGATCATCGCCAGCAGCGCCGCATATTGGCAGACATTCCAGCTGTTCGCCGTGAGCATATCCTGCGAGCGCTGGTTTAAAATGGCGTTGAGCGTATTGCCGCTGACGTTGAACGTCATGCTATAGGCGCAGGGATAGAGGTTCATCTCGTGCAGATCGGCAAACGTATAGAGACTGGTCATGATCCTTCTGCTGTGCGGGTTGTGCTTTAAATCATACAGCACGCGGTCTACCTGATCGAACTGCCCCTCGGCATACTGATGCTTGACGCCCAGCTGATAGCCATATGCCTTGCCGATGCTGCCCTGTTCATCTGCCCAGGAATCCCAGATATGGCTGGAAAGATCGCGGATATTATTGGATTTTTTCTGCCAGATCCAGAAAATCTCATCCAGCGCCGCCTTGAAATTGATCTTGCGGATGGTTTGGATGGGGAACTCTTCCTGGAGGTTATAGCGGTTGACGATGCCAAACAGCTTGATGGTATGCGCAGGCGCGCCATCCTCCCACTTTGGGCGCACCGGGCCATCCGTATCCCATACTCCGTTTTGCAAGATATCCTTGCAGTTCTGCAAAAAAATCTGATCTGCTCTGCTCATACCTGACACCTCTGTCGCATGTTTTTTTCAGTATAGCAGATCGCCGGCCCGTAAGCAAACCTTTCCTTATTTCCTGATTTTTCCTTTCCCGGCACGGAAAAAGGCGGCCTGCGCCGCCTTTGCCTTCTGCTATTTCGCCAGCAGTTTCTGCTTCCTCTCCGCGTATTGCAGAATCACTTCCACCGCGCCGTCTGCCCCGATTTTCGAGCTGTCCAACGCCAGGTCGTAGTTGCGCATATCGTTCCAATCCTGATCCGTATAGAAATTATAATAGCTGGCTCTTTGCTTATCCGTGCGCGCCAGGACGCCCTTGACATGCTTTTCGGGGACATCATACAGCCGAACCGCCCGATCCATGCGGTATTCCATGCTGGCATGAATAAACACATTGACGACATTTTTCATATGCCGCAGTGAATAGTCTGCGCATCGGCCGACGATGACGCACGGCCCGTTTTGCGCGATCTTTTTGATGGTCTCGAACTGCGCCATAAAGATGGTGTGGTTGAGCGGCGGGCGATTCGCATAGCTGCTGCCCATGGCCAGGGCATAGAGCAGGCTGTTGGTGGGCTTTTCATCGCTCTGCTCGAAAAGCTCCTTGCTGATGCCGCTCTGCTTTGCCGCCTCGCTCAGCAGCTCTTTATCATAAAAAGGCACGCCCATGCGCTCGGCCAGCTTTCTGCCGATCTCCCTGCCCCCGCTGCCAAACTGCCTGCCGATTGTGATAATCATATTGGTATTCATTGCCATCCTCCTGTCATAAACTCTCTATGGGAATTCCGCTTTTTTAATATATTCCCCGGGGCCGCTCCAAAACCCTTTTTCTTTTGGGCGGCAGAGCAGGCATAGTATTTGTATCAGCTTTACAAACAATTCACAATTTGCTTTACTCTGCCCCGGCAAAGGTATATCATATTTTCAGAAACCCACATTAATTTACATTTTTCGAGGTGCACTATGAGCTACAGATCCAGGCTGCGCCGCAGGGAGCGCAGGCGCAAGCATATCATAATTGCCGCATGCAGTGTTTTGGCAGCCGCGGTTGTCGTCGTCGCGGGCATTTTCATCATCAAGGCCGTGAAAAAGACTCCGGATAAGGAAGGGGACGCGAAACCCGTTGCCTCAGTTCTGACCTCTGCGGATGAGCTCATGCAAAGCGGAGATTTCGACGGTGCCCTGGCTCTGCTGGCCGCCACGCCGGAAGACAACGAAAACCACGCAGCCGCCATGGAGAAGATTGCCGACCTCTGCATCCAAAGAGCAGATGCCCTTTACGCCGAGGATGAGACGGCCTACGACGCCTCTATCGCCGTCTTGAATCAGGGGCTTTCCTATACGCAGAGCGAGCGGCTCAGCGCGGCGCTGGAAAAATACCAGGGAATCAAGCAGTCCAAGGAAGTCAAGCTGGTGGAGTATACAGGCATCGTGGAGCACTGGTTCACGCACGCGCTCATCGCGTTCCCGGAGATCACAGTAGAGACAAACACAGAGTATTATTGGAAGGACTGCATCACGCCCTATGAGTTCAAGCATTTCCTCCAGGCGCTCTACGACTACGGCTTTATTCTGGTCGACCCCGCCATCTGCATCGAAAACCCCAGCGGCGACGGCAAGACGTTCGCCTGGGCCGACAAGCTGATGCTGCCCGAGGGCAAAAAGCCGCTCATCATGTCGTTTGACGACGTGGTCTACGATTCGCGCAAAATGCACTGCGGCATGGTGGATAAGATCATCGTGGATGAAAACGGCGAACTGGCCTCCTACACCAAGCACTTAAACGGCGAGGAAGTCATCAGCTACGACAACGAGTTCATCCCCATCATCGAGCAGTTCTGCAAGGAGCACCCGGATTTCAGCCACAACGGCGCCAAGGGCGTCATCGCGCTGACGGGCTTTGCCGGCGTGCTGGGCTACCGGACCAACCGGCAGAGCGAAAACAGAGAATCGGAAATTGAGGAGGCCAAGAAGGTTGTGGCCGTCTTAAAAGAGCACGGCTGGACGTTTGCAAGCCACAGCTACAGCCACACCAACTTCGCCAACGCCTCGCTGGAAAAAGTGCAGGACGACACGCAGAAGTGGCAGAACGAAGTGCAGAACATCGTCGGGGAGACGCCGGTCTTCATCTGGCCCTTCGGCGCGCGCATTCCCAACGAGGATCCGCGCATCGAGGTGCTCAAAAATGCCGGCTTCAAGCTCTTCTGCGGCGTTGGCTCTAAAAACGCCATCAACTGGGAGATGAAGGACGGCACGCTGCTCATGGACCGCCGCACGATGGATGGCACGGCACTGAATGAGTATCGGGAAATTTACAAGCCATTCTTGGATGTTACCGCGGCGCGCGATCCCTTGCGCCCGGCTGGGCATTAAACCGAAAACAGAAGCGGGGCAGGCTGCCCCGCTTTTTTGCTGCCTCGGCTCATCTTTCCCCCTCCCCTGCTCAAAAACAGCTCTTTCTTTTCTTGCCGCTCCGCCCTTTTCTGCCCGCCCTCTCCGGGTTTGCGGGCCGCTTTCCCGGGCTGCCGGCCCCGCAGAAAAGCCCCTTTTTTTCCTATTTTACAGGCTTTTTCCGCCCCGTTATCCCTTGACGAAAAACCGCCGGATAAGCTATAATAAAGATGCTGATCAAAACGCAGCTTCTTTTTTGATGCAACGCGTTTTTTAGCTGTTATGTACAGGCTGCCGGGGCATCCGGCAATTTCCAAATATTCCAAATTGGAGGGCTATAATCAATGGCACAAAAATTAACGATTGATGGTAACACAGCGGCCGCGCATGTTGCTTATGCGTTTTCCGATGTCGGCGCCATCTACCCCATCACGCCTTCTTCGCCCATGGCGGAGGCATGCGATGAATGGGCTGCTCAGGGAAGAAAAAACATCTTCGGCCAGAGAATGAAGATGTCTGAGCTGCAGAGCGAGGCGGGCGCTTCGGGCGCTGTGCACGGTTCGCTGGCTGCCGGCGCATTCACTTCCACCTTCACGGCTTCTCAGGGCCTGCTGCTCATGATCCCCAACATGTACAAAATCTCCGGCGAGCTTTTGCCCTGCGTGTTCCATGTTTCCGCAAGAGCGCTGGCTGCTCACGCGCTGAGCATTTTTGGCGATCATGCAGACGTTATGGCCGCGCGCCAGACCGGCTTTGCCATGATCTGCGGCAACTCCGTGCAGGAAGTTATGGATATGGCCGCGATTGCGCACCTTTCCACGCTCAAGGCGAAAGTTCCGTTCGTCAACTTCTTCGATGGTTTCAGAACCTCCCACGAGGTTTCCAAGATCGAGATGCTGGACTATGACGATCTCGCTTCCATGATCGATTGGGATGCCGTCAAGGAATTCCGCGCCCGGGCGCTCAACCCCGAGCATCCGCATCAGCAGGGCACGGCGCAGAACCCGGATATCTACTTCCAGAACCGCGAAGCTGCAAATAAATACTACCTGGCGACGCCCGAGATCGTCCAGAACACGATGGATGAGTTCGCCAAGAAATTCGGCCGCGCTTATCACCTGTTCGACTATGTCGGCGCACCGGATGCCGAGAGAGTCATCGTGCTGATGGGCTCCGGCGCAGAGGCTGCGGAAGAGGCTGTCAACTACATGAACGCACGCGGCGAGAAGGTCGGCATGGTGAAGGTTCACCTCTACCGCCCCTTCAGCGCAAAGGCATTCGTGGATGCGATCCCGGCCAGCGTCAAATCCGTTACCGTTCTCGACAGAACCAAAGAGCCCGGCTCCCTGGGCGAGCCGCTGTATGAAGATGTCATCGCAGCGCTGTTCGAGCAGGGCCGTATGCTCAAAGTTCTGGGCGGCCGGTATGGCCTGGGCTCCAAAGAGTTCACGCCCACCATGGTCAAGGCTGTTTACGACAACATGGCCGCGGCAGAGCCCAAGAACCACTTCACCGTCGGCATCGTAGACGACGTTACGGGCACTTCCCTGGAAATTCACGAGCAGATCGACGCCGCTCCCGAAGGCTGCTTCCGCGCGAAGTTCTTCGGCCTTGGCTCGGACGGTACGGTCGGCGCCAACAAGAACACCATTAAGATCATCGGCGACCACACGGATATGTATGCCCAGGGCTACTTCAGCTACGACTCCAAGAAGTCCGGCGGCATCACGATTTCCCATCTGCGTTTCGGCAAAACGCCCATTCAGTCGACCTATCTCATCGACGTCGCAGATTTCGTCGCATGCCACAACCCCAGCTACGTCACGCGCTACGACGTTCTGGAGGGCATCAAAGAGGGCGGCACCTTCCTGCTGAACAGCCCCTGGACGCCCGAAGATATGGAGAACCAGCTCCCGGCTTCCATGAAGAGAGAGATCGCTTCTAAGAAGCTGAAGTTCTACAACATCGACGGCGTGAAAATCGCGAGAGAAGTCGGCCTGGGCGGCAGAATCAACATGTGCCTGCAGGCAGCTTTCTTCAAGATTGCCGGTGTCATTCCCGAGGCGGACGCTGTGGAATACATGAAGGCGGCCGTCAAGAAGACCTATGGCAAGAAGGGCGACGATATCGTCAACATGAACTGGAAGGCCATCGACGTGGCTATCTCCCAGGTTCAGGAGATCAACTACCCCGCTTCCTGGGCAGAGGCGACCACCGGCGCTGAGCCGGCGAAAGTCGCTGAGAACGAATACTTCAAGGAAGTCATCCACCCCATCGCGACGCAGAAGGGCGATGCACTGCCCGTCTCTACCTTCGACCCGAGAGGCTTCGTTCCCACGGGCACGACCAAGTACGAGAAGAGAGGCATTGCCGTCAACGTTCCCAAGTGGATTCCGGAAAACTGCATCATGTGCAACCAGTGCTCGCTGGTCTGCCCGCATGCCTGCATCCGTCCGTTCCTGGCCAAGGAAGAGGACCTGGCCGATGCTCCTGCTGCATACATCACCAAAGATGCCCGCGGCAAGGACGTCGCTGGATACAAGTTCCGCATGCAGCTCTCCCCGCTGGACTGCACGGGCTGCGGCAACTGCGTAGAAGTTTGCCCGGCTAAGCAGAAAGCGCTGGAGATGGAGCCTCTGGCAGAAAGCTGCAAGACGGAAGAGGCCAACTGGGAGTTCGCAGTCGAGCTGCCCCGCCCGGAGATTTCCGTCAATAAATCCACCGTCATCGGCAGCCAGTATCTGCAGCCGCTGTTCGAGTTCTCGGGCGCATGCGCAGGCTGCGGCGAGACGCCCTACGTCAAGCTGGTTTCCCAGCTGTTCGGCGACCGCATGATCATCGCAAACGCAACCGGCTGCTCCTCCATCTATGGCGGTTCCGCGCCGACCTGCCCGTATACCGTCAACGAAGAAGGCCATGGCCCGGCTTGGGCAAACTCCCTCTTCGAGGATAACGCGGAGTTCGGCTACGGCATGGCGCTGGCATATCTGCAGAGACGCGCCGCGCTCAAAGATAAAGTCGCAAAAGTTCTGGAAGACGGCATCGTATCCGGCGCGCTCAAGGAAGCGCTGGAGAAATGGGCTGCCGCTCCCAAGGATGCAGACAACACCAAGGCCTGCGCGAAGGTCATCAAGGCAGAGCTTCCCGCTGCGATTGCCGCAGCTTCCGGCGATGCGAAAGCGGCTCTTCAGGCTCTGGATGCAGATGCAGACCTGTTCATCAAGAAATCCATCTGGATCATCGGCGGCGACGGCTGGGCATACGACATTGGCTACGGCGGTGTAGACCACGTTCTGGCCATGGATGAGGATATCAACATCCTGGTTCTGGATACCGAGGTTTATTCCAACACCGGCGGCCAGGCATCCAAGTCTTCCCCGACCGGCGCAGTTGCCAAGTTCGCTGCTGCCGGCAAGAGAACCAAGAAGAAAGACCTTGGCTCTATCGCGATGACTTACGGCTATATCTACGTCGCTTCCTGCGCGATGGGTGCAAACCAGGCGCAGCTCGTCAAGGCGATGAACGAAGCAGAAGCCTACGACGGCCCGTCCCTGGTCATCTGCTACTCCCCCTGCATCAACCATGGCATCAACATGGGCAAGGCGCAGCTGGAGGAGAAGAAGGCTGTGGAAGCTGGCTACTGGCAGCTCTACCGCTTCAACCCGGCGCTCAAGGAAGAGGGCAAGAATCCCTTCACGCTGGATTCCAAAGAGCCCACCGGCAGCTACCGCGACTTCATCACCGGAGAGACGCGCTACCGCACGCTCCAGAAGATGTTCCCGCAGGATGCTGAAGTTCTGTTCGCTCGGGCAGAAGAAGAGGCAAAAGAGCGCTACGAGAATTACAAGAACAAAGCAGAGCAGAACTAACCGCTCTGTCAACCAAAAAGAATGCCGAAGAAATTCGGCATTCTTTTTTATTTGCCCGCACTGCACCACCTTTGCAATAGCACAGCGGACAACATAAATCCGACTGCCGATCTGAGCATCGCAAAAAATTAATGTATCATTTGAGCAATTCCGTACGCACCAAGTTACATTGCTATCGCCTTTGTCAGCTATTGCTTTTCTCTGCCGCTTCTGCAAGGAAGCCGAGATAAAAACTGCCGCACCCGCCGCGACAATGGCCGCTTTTTGCGGATAAAAAAGGCACGGCGCTATGCCATGCCTCGAAAACACTCTTTTCTGCTGCTCCCTCAGCTCTTGCTTCCCGAAAACAGCGCCCGCTCGGCCTGGGGCTTTGTGCGCATGAGCAGGCAGATGACCAGCCCGGCCGCCGCCAGAATCGTCGCGACTGCATAAAGCCCGGCAAACCCCTTCGCTTTCACTAAAAAGCCGCTGAACGCCTGGAACAGAATGGTTCCGATGGATTTTACCATCTCCACAATGCCCAGCGCTGTGGAGGAATATGCCTCGTCTACTGCACCCGCGGTAATCTTGATGGTTACCATCACAAACAGCATATTGCTGCCGATGGCCCGCAGCAGCACGACGCAGGCGGCAACGATCCAGTTTATGGAGATCAGCCAGCAGCCGGCAAACTGGATGCCCAGACTGCCGAACACCAGGAACAGCAGCTGCTTGCCTGAAAGCCCATCCATATACCGATGCGAAAACAGAAGCAGCGGAATTTCCATTAAAACGGCCAGCGCGAGCACCAAACCCGATTGCGGCACAGTAAACCCGCTGTCCGTCAAAAACAGCGAGAGATACGTCTCGTTCATCACAGAGAGCCCGGCGAAAATCACTGCCAGAAGCAACAGCAGAAGATACGTCTTGCTGCCCAGCAGGGCTTTGGCTGGGTGCCAGTCTTTTGGCTGCTGCTTCTTTTCCCTAGGCTGCTGCGCCATGGAAGCCGTGCTGAAGCGGCTTAAGAAGAAAATTGTCAGAAACAGCGCCGCTGCCGCCGCAAAAAAGACCGAGCGGTTCCAGACGTGCGCATATAAAATGCTGCCCAATTGAGAGGCCGCGGCAAAGCCGATGCTTCCCCAGATGCGCACCGAGCCGTAGCGATAGGGACCGGAGGTCGCGATCTTTTCAAAGATGGGCAGAAGGCTGCTCATCCCCGAGAGCACCAGGCCATCCAGCAAAAACAGCAGCCAGGTTTGCCGGGTGATGGTAAAGCAGAGTGCCGCCACCGCCGCCAGGCCCAGGATTGCGCCGCCCAGCGCCTTGCGGTTCTTGATGCGGTCGTCCAAAAAGCCCACGACGGGCTGAAGCGCGATGGCGAAAATGCCGGATGCCGAGAGTACAAACGCGATCTCCACAGGCGTCTTTCCAAGATCACTCAGATAAATCGTCAGCATCGAGCCAAAAATGCCGAAAGTAAAGTAAAAACAAAACAATAGGGCGCCGCAGTAAAAGCCCAGGCTCGCTTTCCGCTTTTCCATCTTCATTCCTCTTTCTTTTTTATACTCGGATATCTCCAGTATAACCCAAGGCCTGCATGCCCCACAAGCCTTTTTCCCTCTTTTCGGAAAATTTCGCCGCACCGCCGCTCCCGCGCCGAAATTTGGGCGCAAAAAAGGCCCCAAAGAGCTGCTCTTTGGGGCCTTTTTTGCTCAGTCGATCATCAGCCGCGTACAGCGGACTTTCCCATCCATAATATCCGAAAGCCGGTGCGCCGCGCTGGCGATGACAACATCCGTCCCATTTTCCAGAGCGCGCTTGGCAAACATCAGCTTGGCCTTGGCGCCGTTCGCCCCCACCCTGGAGGCCCCGCTGCAATAGGCCAGCATCTCATCGATTTTCGCATCGATCTCCTCTGCCGAAGAGCCGCGCACTTCCTCGATCAAAGTGGAGGCATCTTTGGGGTCCTTATAAATACCCTCTGTGGAGGTCAGAATGACCAGGCGCTCTGCCCCGACCAGCTGGCTGACGACAACCGCCGTCTCGTCGTTATCCACGCATTCCACCACTTCCCCGTCCCCTTTATTTTGGCGCAAGGACGCGATCTCAAAACGCCGCGTCTCCTCATTGCTCACAGGGTCGTTGTAGTTGACGATGGGGATGGCGTTCTGATTGGCCGCCCGGAAAAAGAGCTTGCGCAGATGCTCTGCCTTTTCCGGCTCGTTGAAGTGGCTGTGCTCCACCAGCATCTGCCGAACAGAGTATTTGGGGTCGATAAAATCCCGGTAGAGCCCCATCAAAATGGCCTGCCCCTGGGAAGAATAATCCGTCTTGATTTCTTCCAAATCGCCTTTGAGCTCGCTGCCATTGCGCTTCATATAGTCGATTCTCCCGATTTCCGCCGCGCCCGAGCTGACCAGAATATAGCCTGGCCGCAGATCGTGCGCCAATCTGGAAATGATATTATAATCCAGGTCGTTATCCTCTTTTCGAATGAGCGCCATAGACCCAATTTTCACTACGGCATCGAATGTAAAATGCGCCATCTTTTCCCCTCTTCTATCGCCCTGCCGGGCATATTACTCGTATCTTACCCTCCTGCCAATGCCGCAGCGGGCGGGCAGAAATATTATATCATGATCGGAGCAAGCGGAAGCTTGCTTCCCTCTCTTGCGCTGCGGCGAAGCGGAGCAGCGCTCATGATTCAATATTTATGGAACCCGTTTGAAATCTTCGATTTCAGTAACGGGTAGAAATATTATACTATAAAGCGGTGATTCGCGCAACGCGGCTTTTGGAGCATATAGTACATTTTTCATAAATTTATTACATTTTTGTAGTAAATTATCTTTACTTTTGTAATAAAATGTATTATGATGAAATTACAGAGAAAAAGCTGCCGATTATGCGCGATACAAAGCGCCTATTGCCTTTCAGCTCGATCAGCCCGGCCCGCCGAGGCCCGGCACAATTCATTTAGAGAACAAGTATTTTTTATTTTTTCCTCAACACAAAAAGGGCGCCCACGGGGCGCCCGCTTTTTGTCTTTTAGAAATTGTTGCGGTCTTCAAAATCCGAAGGATCTACTTTGGGAGCAACCTTCCGCCGCATAGCCGGCCGCTGCTCTTGCTCTTCCCGCAGCGTCTCTTCCTGCTCTGCCTCCGGCTCTTCCTCATCCGCTTCCAGTTCGAAATCCCGGAAATTGCCCTTGGGCTCCGGACGCTCATAGCGCTCGGAAACCGGCGAAGCGGCAGCCGCCGGCGAAACGCGCTCGACTCTCGGGCGGCGCGTCTCCGGCCTTGCGGGAGAGTTTTTTGGGGGCAGCTTTTTCTGGTTCTTCTTTTCCTTATTGACCAGGATGATGAGCGCAATGCCCGCCGCAACCATCAGAATGAATACGATCACCACAATCCAAATGGCTGTGCCCAGCCCGGAGGAAGCCTTTTTCTCTTCCTTTACTTCGACCGGAACATCGCTGCTGGAAACTGCCACTGCCTTGCCGTCCGGATCTGTGGCGCTCACTTTGAAGCGGAACACCGCATTCTCGGAGAGCTCGGCCTCTGTATCGATATCTTTTTCGCCTGGCATCAGGACGTCGTACGTCCCCAAATTGCCCAGCGTCTCTTCCGAAATCGTAACATCCGTGAATATCCCCTCGCCCTGGTTTTTGAGCACCAGCTTGAAGGTTACTTTGCCCGTCTGCGCATAGCTGCTCTGATCTACCGTTACACTTAGAGAGAGATCTTTCTGATAGTCTACTTCCTCTTTCTGCTCGACGGTGATCTCCATCTCGTTGGACTGGAAGGTATACGTCTCTCCCGAATCGTCCTCGCAGGTCGCCGTGAAGGAATAGGTCTTGCTGGCCGTCAGCGTATCCGAAACATCCGCCGTCAGCGTCGCACCCTCTTTGATGGTGGAAGTACCCAGAGGGACGGTATTGCCCGAGGCATCCTTGACGACCAGGTTCTTGAGATCCACATTGCCGTCGTTTTTGATCACCAGGTTGAACTTGGCGTTTTCCCCGGCTTCTATTGTAGTAGACTCCGCAGTTGCCGCCATGGAAAGGGAGGCCGAGGACATGGTAACCTTGAGGCTCTCCATATTGCGGCTGTAATTCTTGCCTGCGGCCGTGTATTTGAGCGTCGGCTCGACATTAATGGTCTTCATGATCGTGCCGGTATAGGTGATATACTTGACATCCCCCGGCGCGACGGAAAACGCCTTGCTGACGGCATTGCCGCCGTTGAGCACCGGCGCGGAGATCGTGCAGTTCTCGATGGTCGTATCGCCCTGGTTTTCCACGACAAAAGTAAACTCGACTTTGGTCTCCTTGGGAACGACGTTTTTATCGACTTTCACCGCCGTGCTGACTTTGACGTTCGCCTCTTTTTTGGCGACTTTAAAGCTCTTGGAGATTTTCTTGCTCTCGCCGTTATACTCATAGTTAAGCACGACCGGGATATTCGAGCCGATCTCCGAATCCTTGACTGTGTAGGAGTATTCTGCGGCATCCGAGTTGCCCGCGATAAAGCTGCTCCAGCTGGCAACCTGCTTATCGCCCACAGTTACCGTAACATTGGAGACATCGTCGCCCCGGTTGCTGACCACCGCGCGCACCTTCACCTCTCCGCTGGAAGAGAGCGAAGTCGGCGAGAATTCCACCGTCATCTCCATATTGTCGCCCGCAGCTTTTGCAGACGAAGGCATCCATAAAACTCCAAAGGCCAGCACCGCCACCAGCAGCACCGCCATCATTTTTCTAAGCGAAAAACTATGCTCCATTCTTACCCTCCATTCAGGCAACCCACGCGGGGTATTTGACGAATAAAAAATACCGTATTACCAGAAAACCTAATAATACGGTATTATTCTAAACCATCCGCGCCGGATAGTCAATTCAGGGCCGCATTTTTAACAAAACGTTAACCATGCAGCGCTATTTGATCTCCTTGACCCAGCCGAATTTATCCTCAATTCTACCATACTGGATGCCCGTCAGCGTATCGTAGAGCAGTTTGGTCGTCTCGCCCATCTGGCCGTCGCCGGGGATGATCTCCTTATCCTCCCAGAGCAGCTTGCCCACCGGGCTGACCACAGCCGCCGTGCCCGAGCCGAAGATCTCTTCCAGCGAGCCGTCCCTAGAAGCCTCATAAAGCTCCTCTGCGGAGATTCTGCGCTCGCTGACCGGGATGCCCATATCTTTTGCCAGCGTGATGATGGAATCTCTCGTGATGCCGGGCAGAATGCTGCCGCCCAGCGGAGGCGTAACCAGCTCGCCCTTGATCTTGAAGAAGATGTTCATCGCGCCGACTTCCTCGACATACTTATTCTCCTTGCCATCCAGCCAGAGCACCTGGCCGAAGCCCTTCTTATGGGCAATTTCGCCGGCCAGCAGGCTGGCCGCATAGTTGCCGCCCGTCTTGTGGTGGCCCGTGCCGCCCTTGACCGCCCGGACATATTTGCTCTCGACATAGATATCCACCGGGGACAGGCCGGAAGCATAGTATGCGCCGGAGGGAGAGAGGATGACATACAGCAGGTATTCCTCTGCCGGGCGCACGCCCACAAACGGATCCACGCCGATATACGTCGGCCGGATATACAGCGATGTGCCGGGGGAAGTGGGGATCCAGTCCTGCTCGGTTTTGATGAGCTCATACAGAGAGTTCAGGAAAAACTCGCCGTCGAAGGGGGCCATGCAGATGCGCTCTGCGGAAGTCGCCAGGCGCTTCACGTTATCCCAGGGCCGGAACATGAGCACTCTGCCATCCTCTGCGCGGTATGCCTTCAGCCCCTCAAAAACCTCCTGGGAATAGTGCAGAACCGTGGCCGCAGGGGAAAGCGAAAGGTTGGCATACGGCTCAATCGCCGCATGATACCAGCCGCGCTGCCCATCGCGCTTCATCATGAGCATATAGTCGGTAAAAATCCGCCCGAAGCCCAGTTTTGTCTCGTCTTTCGGTTTTTCCTTCAGAACATCTCTTTGGATAAACTCCAGTTTCATTGCCATCTCTCCTTTATTTTATCAATTTCATTCTTTTATTTCCCAGGCCATAGGGCTTAGCGCTCTTCGATTACCTGATAGCGCCGCTCTATCTCCACCGGCGCGGCCTTGCCCGCCGAAATTTCGCTGATGAGCTTGGCCAGCCTGCCTTCTGCGCCGAAATCCGAAAAGACCGTGCCCGAGACGGCATCCGTATACTGCACCTCGCCGATCTCGTAGCCTGCGGCCAGAAGCTGGGATTCCGCCTTGCCCCAGAGCCGGAACGGAAGTTTGAGCGAAAAGACGACCCGGGGCTTATAGCAGATTTTTTTGGCCTCGGCCAGCGCCAGCGAGACGCTGGAGCCATAGGCCCGCACCAGGCCGCCCGTCCCCAGCAGCGTCCCCCCGAAATACCGGGTAACCACGGCCAGAATATTCGTCAGGCCGCTGCCCCGCAGAGTTTCCAGCATGGGCATCCCCGCCGTGCCCTGGGGCTCGCCGTCGTCGCTGCACCGGGAAAACTCCCGCATCTGTCCAAAAATCATGGCGCTGCAGTTATGGCTCGCATCCCAAAACTGCTTTTTCAGGCCATCCAGAATTTCCTGCGCCTGCTCCATGCTCTCTGCCGGATAGAGCCGCCCATAGAATCTGGACTTTTTGATCACTTGGCAGGTGGTGCAGGGCTGTGCAATAGTCCGGTATTCTCTTAGCTCTTCCACTGCTCTGCCCCCCTCGCTTTGCCCGCGCTATTTCACCACGATCTTATGGAACACTTTCTTGCCCTTGCGGATCATGATCGCGCCGTCCTGGATATCCGCATCCGAAAGCTCTGCCAGCTCTTCGGCCACCTTCTCGCCGTTGACGGACACGCCGCCGCCGGCAATGAGCCTTCTGGCTTCGCCCCGAGATTTGGTCAGCCCGGCCAGCATCATCAGGTCGATGACCTTATTATTTTCGGCAAACTGCTCTTTGGTGATCTCCGTGGTAGGAGCCTGGCCGCCCTCTGCGCCGGCAAACAGCGTCTTGGCCGCCGCCTGGGCCTTTTTGGCCTCCTCCTCGCCGTGTACCTGGCGCGTAACCTCGTAGGCCAGCACTTCCTTAGCCTGGTTGATCTTCTCATCTTTGAGCGCGCCCAGCCGCTCCACTTCCTCCATGGGCAGGAAGGTCAGCAGCGCCAGGCAGTTGCGGACGTCTGCATCCGCGATATTGCGCCAGTATTGGTAGAACTCGTAGGGCGATGTTTTCTCGGCATCCAGCCAGAGCGCGCCGCCCTCGGTTTTGCCCATCTTGTTACCGTCGCTCTTTAAGAGCAGTGTGCAGGTCAGGCCATAGGCCTCCTTTTTCTCTTTTCTGCGGATGAGATCTGCGCCGCCCAGGATGTTGCTCCACTGGTCGTCGCCGCCCATCTCCAGCTTGCAGCCATAGCGGCGGTTGAGCTCCAAGAAGTCGTAGGACTGCATGAGCATATAGTTGAATTCCAGGAAGGTTAAGCCCTTCTCCAGCCGCCGCTTATAGCATTCCGCCGTGAGCATGCGGTTGACCGAGAAGTGCGCGCCCACTTCCCGCAGGAACTCGATATAGTTGAGATCCCGCAGCCACTCGGCGTTATCCACCATGATGGCCTTGCCCTCGCCGAAATCCAGGAACCGGCCAATCTGCTTGCGGAACTGGGCGACGTTGTGATCGATGGTCTCGGTGGTCATCATCTTGCGCATATCGCTTTTGCCCGAGGGATCGCCGATCATGCCCGTGCCGCCGCCCAGCAGCACGATGGGCCGGTGCCCCGCTCTCTGCATATGCGCCATTGCCATCAGCGCCACAAAGTGCCCCACATGCAGGCTGTCCGCCGTCGGGTCGAAGCCGATATAGAAGGTAACCTTCTCTTTGGCCAGAAGCTCTTCCAGCCCCTCGTGCGTTACCTGCTTGACAAAGCCTCTTTCTTGAAGCACTTCAAATGCGTTTTTCATCTTCTTTCGTTTCCTCCATCTGTAAACAGCTCTCCTAGAAGCTGCATTCCTTTTTCTATTTGGGCCTCATCGGCCATGGTATAGTTGAGCCTTAGTGTATTATCATGCCCGCCATACGCATAAAAATGCGTTCCGGGCACATAGGCGACTTTGCGCCGGACGGCCTCCTCAAAGAGCGCCGTCGCGTCGATGCCTTCAGGCAGCTCGGCCCAGAGGAACATGCCGCCCTCCGGCCTCACCAGCTTGGTTCCCTTGGGGAAATACTTCTGCGCCGCCGCATACATCGCATCCAGCTTGCCCGCATAATAGGCGCAGTTTGCCGCGATGCCATCGAAATAGGCGCCTTCTTTGATATATTCGCAAACCAGCCCCTGCGTCAGGTTAGATGTATGCACATCCTGCCCCTGTTTGCCCAGGTTGAACTTGGCGATAATCTCCGCCGGCGCATACGCCGCGCCCACCCGCAGGCCAGGCGAGATGGTCTTGGAAAAGCTCATGAGCTTGACCACCCGGTTTGCCCGGTCGAAGGATTTGATGGAGGGCTGCGCCTCCCCTGCGTAGCGCAGGGCAGCATAGGGGTCGTCCTCCAAAATGATGACGCCATACTTCTCTGCCAGCTGGGCAATCTGCCGTCTGCGCTCGGCCGGCAGCGTGCGCCCGGTGGGGTTCTGGAAGGTCGGAATAGTATAAATGAATTTGGGCTGATACTTTGCGATTTTCTCTTCCAAATCCGCGATCACCAGGCCATGCTCATCCATCTCAGCCTCGATGAGTTCTGCCTGATACATCTTAAACGTCTGGATAGCGCCCAGGAACGTCGGCGATTCGACGATGATGCGATCCCCAGGGTTGATGAGCGTCTTTGTTAGCAGATCGATGCCCTGGGAAGAGCCGGAAAGGATGATGAGCTCCTCCTTTTTTGGGGAAAGCCCTTCGGCCTCGAACAGCTTCTGCACCTGGCCCAGCAGATCTGCCGTGCCCAGCGTGCCGCCATACTGCAAAACGCTGTCTCCCTGCTCTCGGATCAGCTTTGCCGCATACCCTGCGAGCTTATCTGCAGGGAAGGTTTTGGGGGATGGGTTTCCGCCGGCAAAAGAGATGATCTCCGGATCGCCCAGCAGGGAGAAAATCGCCCGGATTGCGCTTCCCTCCACTCTATCAAACCGCTCTGCAAACAAATACTCCATGTTTATCGCCTCGCCTTCTGATAAAAATAAAAACTTTCTCTATAAATATTTATTATATCCAATCTCCCCGGCCATAGCAAGAAAATTTTCCCGCGCCCAGGGGCCTTGCGGCGCGTTTTTTCTCCCCCATGCAAAATTGGCAGCCACCTTGGCATTTTTTCCAAAAATCCCTTTTATTCAGGGCGGTTTATTGTTATAATAGGAGCGTATCTGTTAGTTGCGCACGAAGTCTAAGACGCACCTAGATAATTTGAAGGAGGACGTTTTCATGCAATATTCCAAAGAAGTGGAAGAAATGGTATGCGTGCAAAGAGGCCCGCATCACGGCCCCGCTCCCATCCCGGAAGAGGGCAAATGGGTTCTGGCCAAAGAGATTAAGGATATTTCCGGCTTGACGCACGGCATTGGCTGGTGCGCGCCCCAGCAGGGCGCCTGCAAGCTGACGCTCAACGTCAAAGACGGCGTCATTGAAGAGGCGCTGGTCGAGACCATCGGCTGCTCGGGCATGACGCACTCTGCCGCCATGGCCGCAGAAGTGCTCACGGGCAAGACCATCCTGGAAGCGCTGAATACCGACCTGGTATGCGACGCCATCAACACCGCCATGAGAGAGCTTTTCCTGCAGATCGTCTACGGCAGAAGCCAGACGGCTTTCTCCGAGAACGGCCTGCCCGTCGGCGCTGGCCTGGAAGACCTGGGCAAGGGCCTGCGCAGCCAGGTCGGCACCATGTACGGCACCAAGGCCAAGGGCGTCCGCTATCTGGAAATGGCCGAGGGCTACTGCCTGGAGATGGGCCTGGATGAGAACGGCGAAGTCATCGGCTATAAGTTCGTGCACCTCGGCAAGATGATGGAAGCCATCCGCAAGGGCATGGATCCCAAAGAGGCATATGAGAAAAACATCAATACTTACGGCCGCTATGATGAAGCCGTCAAGTATGTCGATCCGAGAAAGGAATAAGGAGGCGCGTCATGGTACAATTCGAAGGTTACGATAGAAGAATAAAAAAGATTGAGAAGTGCATGGCAGAATACGGCTTCTCCTCCCTGGAGGACGTTCAGGCCTATACGCTGGAGAAGGGCGTAGACGTCAGCGCGATCGTCCGCTCGATTCAGCCCATCGCATTCGAGAACGCCGTCTGGGCCTATACCCTGGGCGCCGCCATCGCGATGAAAAAAGGCTGCAAGAAGGCCGCGGATGCCGCTGAGGCAATCGGCATTGGCCTGCAGGCGTTCTGCATTCCCGGCTCTGTCGCAGATCAGCGCGCCGTCGGCCTGGGCCACGGCAACCTGGCAGCCATGCTGCTGCGCGAGGAGACCAACTGCTTCTGCTTCCTGGCCGGCCATGAATCCTTCGCGGCTGCGGAAGGCGCAATCGGCATTGCCAGAACGGCGAACAAAGTCCGCAAAAACCCGCTGCGCGTTATCTTAAACGGCCTGGGCAAAGACGCGGCACAGATCATCTCCCGCATCAACGGTTTCACGCACGTCGAGACGGAATATGATTTCTACACCGGCGAGCTCAAGACCGTCTTTGAGAAGGCATATTCCAAGGGCGAGCGCGCGGCTGTCAAGTGCTACGGCGCCAACGACGTTCTGGAGGGCGTTGCCATCATGAAGGCAGAGGGCGTAGACGTCTCCATCACGGGCAACTCCACCAACCCCACCCGCTTCCAGCACCCTGTTGCCGGAACGTATAAGAAGTGGGCTGTGGAGAACGGCAAGAAATACTTCTCCGTCGCTTCGGGCGGCGGCACGGGCAGAACCCTGCACCCGGACAACATGGCAGCAGGCCCCGCTTCCTATGGCCTGACGGACACCATGGGCAGAATGCACAGCGACGCGCAGTTCGCGGGCAGCTCCTCTGTTCCGGCGCACGTCGAGATGATGGGCCTCATCGGCATGGGCAACAACCCGATGGTCGGCGCATCCGTCGCAGTCGCGGTCGCCGTGGAAGAGGCGAGCAAGTAAGGAAAAAACACAAGTTCAAAAGAGGCGTGCACTCTGTGTACTGCCTCTTTTTTTGCCTTGACAGCCTTTGCAAATGCTCGTACCATAGAGAGGAAGAAAGGAGCGTTTGATGCAAACCTGTAGATACTGTTCATTTGAATTTGACGATACCCTCAGCCGCTGCCCGGAGTGCGGGACGAAAGTGCGCCACAAGGCCGGGGAGCAGCAGCCGGCCCCAGAGCTCTGCCTGGTGGCTTCGGCCAATTCCATGCCCGAAGCGGAAATTCTCTGCTCCATCCTGCAAAGCGAGGGCATCGCCTACCTGACGGAATGCCCGGATGGCCTCTCCTCTGTTTTCGGCGGAATCGGCGGACAGACGGATATTTACGTCGCTCAGGCGGATGAGCAAAAAGCTCTGGGCCTATTGGATGAATTCGCTTCGGCAGAATTTTCGGAAGAGGAGCAAGACGCCTGGGAAGCGGAAGAGGGAGACGGCGAAGAATAAGAATAAAAAACGGCCTTATGAAAAAGGCCGTTTTTTATTGCAAATCGCCATTAGCAAACTATTTTTTCTTTGCCGCAATCAGCAGCATCATCGGGCGGCGCATTTCATCCTTCATGCCTTCCAGGTGCATCATCTCCTCCGGCGGCTGGGGCTCCACAACGCGGCAAATCTCAAAGCCATTTTGCAGCAGCGCATCGAGGTAGGTCGTCAGCGTCCTATGGTATTTGACTACCTTCTCGCCCAAAAAGACGGCCTCCCGCTCCCCCTCGTAGTAATAGTTATCCACGGGAAAATGGAGAATTTCCCCATTTTTGCCATAATACCAATCCTGCGTGCCGTAGGCGGTAAAAACCGGGTGCTCCACAGAAAAGACAAAGCTTCCCCCCTGCCCCAGCCAGCTTGCAATCTTTGCCGCCAGCGGCTGGAAATCCCGGATATAGTGAAATGCCAGCGAGCTGAGGACTACATCGAAGCTTCCAGCCGGAAATTCCAGCTCCTCGATCGCCCCCTGCTGATACACGACGGCCGCATCCGCATTTTTTGCCCTGGCCTCCTCCAGCATTTTATGTGAAAGATCCACGCCCAGCACGCTGGCCGCTCCATGCTCTGCCGCATATTTGCAGTGCCAGCCATAGCCGCAGCCCAAATCCAGCACGCGCTTGCCCTCAAAATCCGGCAACAGCTTTTGCAGTTCGCGCCACTCACCCGCCCCTTTCAGGCCATCCTTCGATCGCGCCATCTGGGCATATTTCTCAAAAAACACCTGGTCGTCGTATCTATTTTCCTTCATAGCCTCTTCCTCTCACGCAGTGCTCTTGCGCCGCCTCACGCCTTTTGGGGCAAATATCTGCCTGGAAAAGCTTCTCTTCCCAGCTGTGTTATCTTTGCGACGAACGGCCCTTTGGCGTCGGTATAGGCGTCGCGGTCGTGCCGGAAGCGCTGGCCAAGCTGCTCCTTCAGGGCGGCATATTCTGCGGCCGCCTCCGGGTGCGCCCGGAGGTAATCCCTAAAATAGAGCTCGTCCTGATCGGCCAGATAGCGCACATGCAGGTGAAACACCTTTGGCGCAAAGCCCTGTGGGGTATATCCCTTCATCAGCATCATATGCGGCGCGGGCTTTTGCGGCTGGGGCGCATAGAGATACCCCGTGCGTTCCAGCTCGGCCACCATGCCCTCCAGCTGAGTTTTTTCAGATACTTCCAGCAAAATATCCACCGTTGGCTTGGCCAGCAGGCCGGGCACAGACGTGCTGCCGACGTGGCTTAGCCGCAACACATTCCCGCCGCCTACAGCCCGGCGAATCTGCTCCGCTTCCTGCTCATACCACTCTTTCCACGCGGGGTTATGCGATTCCAGCAGAATGGGAAACAGCGCCCACAGCTGTTCGTTGCTCATTTTGGTCAGATCCTGCATCTTTTCTTCCTTTCTATACCAAAAACAGCGCCAAAACCGGCGCTGAATTTTGCGAAAAAGCCGCACACCCACCTTCGACAGCTTCTCCCAGCAGGAATTCTGGCAGCCAGCTCAAAACAGACTGCTCTGCGGCACACATAGCTATCTACTTACTGCTGCTTCCGTCAGGACCTGACAGGGTTCATAGCGCTATGTTGCACAGGGCCCATTTCTCAACGCCGCTTACCAGCGCCATACACTGAAAAAAGAAGCCTAGGGCGGGAATTCGGTCTTGCTAGAGCGGATTGCAAGTTCAGGGCACCGCTAACTCCCCACCTAGTGCGGTTTTCTTATTATACCCTGTTTTGCGCAAGAATGCAACACCTCTGGGCCTCCCCGGGCGGCCGAATCCGCGGGCTGGCCGCATCGCTTCTCATCTCACGCGCACTTCCAAGGTCTGGAGCGGCCCAGCCAGCCCTGCTGCGCCCAGTATTTGGCATCCAGATACTCTGGGTTCTTCTGATACAGGTTTTTTTGCATTTTGCGGCAAAATTCAAACTTCACCTTCGTCATCAGACTTGTGCGCGCGGGCCAGGCATAATCGATGTGTGCAAATTTTTGGGAAAGCGCTTGTATTTTCCGCGTAAGCTTAGCCTGCCTGCGGGCAGGCAGCTTATCCCAGGCAACATCGCCCATCAAGGCGCCCGTAAACACGCCAATTTTGGAAATTCCCCACCAGGAAAGGCTATGCCTGATATCCTTTGCGGCGGACTTTGCTCCGGCGCCCAGGCACTGCGTTAAGATAACTGCGCGTTTGCCGAATAGTTCGGGAGCAGGGCGATGGGGCATCCAGCGGTAGGCGAAATGATCGAGCAGTGCTTTCATGGCGCCAGTGGCATGAAAAACATAGGCCGGAGAAGCCATGACAATCAAATCCGCCTGCAAAAGCGCGCGTTCTATGGTGCCGATTTTTTCCGCGTCTTTGCAGGCGCTCTCTCCTTTTAATACACAGCTGATGCATCCGGTGCAGAAACCCGGGCAGTCCCTTGGAAGATAAAATTCCTCAATTTCCGCTCCTTCCCTGAATGCAGACAGGAAGATTTCTTTCAGCCGGCAGGTTGCACCGTGTTTTTCTGTTCCGTTTATCACTGCAATTTTCATCGGCTACACCTCCAGAATATCGCGCAGGATCTGCGCGTGAAAAGCCTGGCGGGCTTCTTCTGTGCTCAAATCGATACCCAGCATCTGGGATACAACTTCCTGCCGCAAAAACGCTTGCTGCATGATGGTAATCAGGCAAAAGGTCTTGCGCCTCACAGTCTCTTCCTCCCAATCAGGGCGGCAGGCCGCAACCAGAGGCAGATATGCCTGATAGGTTCGATGCGTATTGTCGCCGGCCCTGGGGGTTTGCATATCGGTAAGAATGGAAATTTTAGAGATGCCATCGTGCTCAAACAGGAAGTTCAGCGTCATATTGCCAAGCAAATCCAGCTTTTCCAAAGGCGCAAGCCCGCCAATTTTTTCCTGGGCCTGCTCAAATTGCCCGACCACGCGATTGATCATGCGCTCTATGCACAGTTCCATGAGCTTCTCTTTACTGCCAAAATGATAGTTCACCAGCCCCAGCCCGACGCCCGCCCTCTTGCAGATTTCCCGGACGGTGATCTCATCCGGGCGCTTTTCTCCCTCTTCCATGAGCGCAACCGCCGCCTGCACAATCGCTTCCTTATACTCCATGCCTGCCTCCTTTGAACAATGTTCAATTCAATTTTATTGAACATTGTTCAAAAAGTCAAGGTTTCTAATAAAACAATATGAGCTGGCTGTTTGCATCTCATCCTTGCAGAAAATAAATGACAGCACCGGCGGTTTGCCAATGCTGCCATAAAGATTTTCCCGGCCTGCCCGGCTTGGCACCGAAGGCAGGCTTTCAGGCGAGATCAACCGATTTTCTTATTCAGATAGGCCAGCGAGAGCGCCATATTCTCATACTGGACTGGGATTTCCGGCGGGACGCAGAGCGCGCAGGGTGCAAAGCACCAGATGGCCCGGATGCCGCCCAGCACAAGCCTGTCGCAAACCTGCTGTGCCTGCGACGCAGGCACGGTGATAATGCCGATTTTCACAGGATGGTTTTTGCAGAAATCGTCGAAGCGCTCCATGGGGTAGATGGGTTTGCCGGAATTGCTCCGGAAGCTCTCGTCTACGGCGATATCAAAGGCCGCCGCGATTTCCAGCCCGTAATCCGCAAAGCCGCCGTAATCCAGCAGAGCCCGGCCCAGCTTGCCCGCGCCCACGATGACGACATTATCGCGCTTTTTGCCGCATCCCAGAAAAGCCTCCAGCTCCTCTATGAGCTGCTCCACAGGGTAGCCGGTTTTGGGCCTGCCCGCGCCGCTGACAGCGCCCAAATCCTTGCGCACCTGCACTTCCCCCAGGCCCAGTTCCTTGGCAAGAGCCGTCGCTGAAATGTTCCTCGTATGGCGATTGATATTTTTTAAATACTCCAAATAGATGGGGATGCGCCCCAGCGTCGCGCGCGATACTTCAGCTCGTTTCATAAACGCCTCCTCCTGGCAGAATCAAAAGCTCTGCTTTTTCCTATGCCTGATTTGCCGCCGCGGCCAGCTCTGCCGCCTCATCCAGCTTTTTATTTCTGAAATACAGGGCGACATCGATGGAGATCTCGATGAAGTTCAGCACATAGAAGAAGAAGCTGAGATAGAACAGGAAGCCCGAGCTTCCCTCCGAGACCTGGATGATCTTGCGGATGATGCCGCAGGCATAGCCGATAAGCAAAAACACCTCGAAGAACAGGCTTTTGCCCTTGGCCGTGCGGGAGATGATGGACTTACGGATAGAGATTGGCCAGGAAAGGCCAAAGCAGAAGATCGTCAATGCTTCGAGCAGATCTGTAATCATAATACTACCAACTTTCTATTTATTTTCTGCGGTAATCGGGCAGGAGTTTGGGCGAGACGGCATCTGTCTCGACGCCGGCGGCCTCGCGCTCTGCATCGAACTTTGCGATGTGATCCAGCGTCAGCTTGCCCACGCTCACTTCCCTAGCCTTGGCCGCGGCATTCGTCCCGGCGTTGCGCCCAAAGACGATGATATCTAACAGGGAGTTGCCCATCAGGCGGTTTCTGCCATGGATGCCCCCCACCGCTTCGCCGGCCACGAACAGGTTCCCGACGTTCGTCGTCATGCCGCTCACATCGATATCCAGGCCGCCGTTCTGGTAGTGCAGCGTGGGGTAGACGAGGATGGGCTCTTTGCGGATATCGATACCGTATTTGGCGAACATGCGCATCATGGCCGGGATGCGGGCTTCGATGGTGCCCTCGCCGCCAATCGCCTCGATCATGGGCGTATCCAGCCAGACTGCCTGGCCGCTGCCCGTATCCACGCCCTCCTGGCGATCCGAACACTCCCGGATGATGGAGGCCGCGGCGACGTCTCTGGTCTCCAGCGGGTGCATGAACACTTTTCCCTCCCGGTTGACCAGCTTGGCGCCCAGCGAGCGCACTTTTTCGGTTACCAGCGCGCCGAAGATCTGCTGCGGGAAGGCAGCGCCCGTCGGGTGGTACTGGAGGGTATCCGCGTAGAGCAGCTTGGCCCCTGCGCGGTAGCCCAGCACCAGGCCGTCTGCCGTGGCGCCGTAGTGGTTGGAAGTCGGGAAGCCCTGGTAGTGCATACGCCCGGCGCCGCCCGTTGCGATGATGACGGTTTTGGCCCGGGCCACCATCAGCTCCTGGGTTTCCATATTCATGAGCACAGCTCCGGCAGCGTTGCCGTTTTCATCCAAAATCAGCTCGATGGCCGAGGTGAAATCCACCACCGGGATGCCGCGGTTGAGCACTTCGTCCCGCAGTGTGCGCATGATCTCTGCGCCGGAATAATCTTTCGCGGCGTGCATGCGCTTTCTGGAGGTGCCGCCGCCATGCGTCGTAATCATCTCTCCGTCCGGCGCTTTATCGAACTCCACGCCCAAATTGTTCAGCCACTGGATGGCCTCCGGCGCATCGCAGACCAGCTTGGCCAGCAGCTCGCGCTTTGCGGCATAGTGGCCGCCGCCAAAGGCATCCACAAAGTGAATGGCCGGGGAATCGTTCGGCTTATCCGCCGCCTGGATGCCGCCCTCTGCCATCATGGTATTGGCATCGCCCATGCGCAGCTTGGTGACGATCATGGCCTTGGCGCCGGCGTTATCCGCCTCGATGGCCGCCGAAGCGCCGGCGCCGCCGCCGCCGATGATGAGCACATCCACATCGTAGCGGATATCCGAGAGATCCACATCCGCCGCGGAAATGCGGCTATGGGCCTGGAGCATCTCGCAGAGCTCGTGGGGAACCTGCTCGCCCTTGTTTGGGCCGATTTTCAGCGTCGTGAACTCGCTTTTGCGATAATCCGGGTGATAGGCGGCCAGCAGGTCTTCCTTCTGCTGGGCCGTCATCCGGGCGGGCTCATAGGCAATGTTTGCCTCTCTTGCGGCTTCCACCGCCTTTAAAGATTCCTGAAACTGTTTTGCATACATCGCTTGCGCCCTCCCTACTTCTCGATCTCTCTGTTGTTATACAGCTCTTTGAGCTCTTCCACCGGTTTGCCCATCAGCGCCTCGATGAGCTCGGTAAACGTGCCGTCTTTGATCTCCTGGACGCGGTTTTCCAGATGCTGCGTCTTGGGGGCCAGGTATTTGCCGTTGAGCCGCCGGGCCAGCATGGCGACCTGCGGATGCGAGATGCCTGCCGGGCAGCGGGAGGAACACACGCCGCACATGACGCAGTCGAAAGATTCCTCGGCGCATTTCTCGAATTCGCCGCGCTGGGCATAGGCGATATACTGCATGACGTTCAGATCCTGCGTACAGCTCTTGGTGCAGGCATTGCAGCCCACGCAGGCGTAAATCTCGGGGTAGAGCTGCATCATGATCTGCTCGGTCGGCTTTACTTTCTCGATGTCGTACACTTCCTTGACCAGCGGGAAGAAGGGAAGCGTCGCGATATACATATTATCTTCGACTTTGGTCTGGCAGGCCAGGCAGGTTTTGAGCTCTCTATCCCCTTTGATGCGGTAGATCGTCGCGCAGGCACCGCAGAAGCCGTTGCGGCAGCCGCAGCCGCGCACCAGCTGATAGCCAGCATATTCCATGGCGCGCATGATCGTCAAATCCCCCGGGACGCGATACTGTTTGCCAAACAGATAGATATTTACCATGTTTTCCATCGTTTCATTTCTCCTTTTAGTATTCATCCGGAAGCTCATCTAGCTGATCGCAGCGGAAAACCGGGCCATCTTTGCAGACGTATTTCGCGCCGATATTGCAGCGCCCGCATTTTCCGATGCCGCACTTCATGCGCAGCTCCATGGTGGTATAGACCTGGGTTTTATCGAAGCCCAGCTCCTGAAGCCCGGCAAGCGTGAACTTGATCATGATGGGCGGGCCGCAGAGCACGGCAATTTTATCCGTCGAGAAGCCCAGCTCTTTGACATAATTTGGGACAAAGCCCACATGGCCATCCCACTCGGGCTGTTCGCGGTCGATGGTCAGATAGACATTGACGCCCGCATCCTGGCTCCACTCGTCGATGATCTCCTGGTAATCTACCAAATCCTGCATACTGCGGGAGCCATAGACGATATCGATCTTGCCGTAGCGGTCGCGGTAGTGGCGGCAATAGTTGATGACAGAGCGCAGCGGCGCAAGGCCGATGCCGCCCGCGATGAACAGCATATCTTTGCCGGCGAACTCGGTATCCACCGGGAAGGCATTGCCATACGGCCCGCGGATGGTGATCTGCTGGCCCACTTCCATGGAATGCAGCCAATCCGTCACACAGCCGCATTTCTTGATGGAAAATTCCATGAATTCTGTGTTCGTCGGCGAGGAGGTGATGGAAAACATCGCCTCTCCCACCCCGGGGATGGAAAGCATCGCGCACTGCCCCGGCTTATGATCAAAGGCCTTTTTGCCCTCGGGCGTCACGACGCGGAAGGTTTTGACATCCGGCGTATCCATGCGGATATCCGTTACGACGCCAACGGCAGGGATCAGCGGCTCTTTTTGATTAGTCATTCTCGCGCCCTCCTAGTTTTTTCATGACCTTGACGATATTCATCTGAATCGGGCATTTTGCCACACAGCGGCCGCAGCCGACGCAGGAGAACAGGCCGTCGTTGTTCGTGGGATAATAGACCAGCTTATGCATGAAGCGCTGGCGGAACCGCTCCATCTGCGTCAGCCGGGGCTGGCCTGCCGACATCTTGGTGAACTCGGAATACATGCAGGAATCCCAGCACCGGAACCGCTTGACGCCATGGCCGGTGTTGAAATCTTTGATATCGTAGCACTGGCAGGTCGGGCAGACGAAGGTGCACGTCCCGCAGCCCAGGCAGGACTGCGAAAGCTCGCTCCACTCGGGGGCATCAAAAAACTCCGAGGTTTTGCCGTCGCCAAAGGCATCTGCCGAGAGGTTTGCCAGCGGGAGCTTTGCCATTCTCTCTCGAATGAGCTCCTTTTGTGCATCCACAGCCGACGCATCAGCCTCCTGCGTTACGCTCTCCAGCGCGGCCATCAGCTTCTGGCCCTTTTCCGTTTTGGCGTCCAGATAGAGGGCGTCCTCCGTCTTATGGCAGACGACATCTCCCTCCGGCGAAGCCGCATCAATGCCGAACGTGCCGCAGAAGCAGGTCTCCACCAGCTTGGTGCATGCCAGGGACAGGATGACGCCATGCTCCCGGCGGTTCTGATAGTAGGTATCTGCTGGCTCGGAGAGGAACACGCGATCCAGCACTTCAAAGCTCTTCACATCGCAGGCGCGCACGCCGAAGAGGACGAAATCCTCGCTTTCACTGCGGGTATCGATGACCTCGATGTTCTTGCCCTCCATCTTGAAATCCATCAGGTTTTCTGTCTGGGGGAAGAAGAAATCCTTGGCGCTGCGCACGGTATTCAGGGCATCGGAAAGCGTTTTGCCCGCTTCCCACCGCTCGAACTTGGCGCCAGCCTTGGTATCCACAGGTAGATACAGCGCATAAGCGGCCGCAATTTCCTCAAAGAGCGCATCCAGTTTACTGAGCGATATTTTACGCATGTTCGCCACCTCTTTCCACAGCTTCCGCCGGCTCGAGATCGTCCGTCTTATAATCCACGATGGGCGCGCGGCTGCCGGCCTCCGCCCCCGCCTGATATTCGCCGTAGAAGGAATCGATATCCTTGATGAACTTGCGGTTGAGCAGGTGCAGCGGGATATGCTGGGGGCAGACCCGGGAGCACTCGCCGCAGTCCGTACAGCGGCCGGCCACATGGAACGCGCGGATCACATGGAACATCTTCTCCTCGAAGGAGTTGGCCGCGGCCTTGTTTTCCACGCCCGAAGCCGGGTTATCGAACACGCACTTTTCGCAGGTGCAGGCCGGGCAGACATCCCGGCAGGCATTGCACCGGATACAGCGGGAAAGCTCGCCCTGCCAGAAGGCAAAGCGCTCATCCGGCGTCATGCGCTCCAGCTTTTCCACTTCATCAAACCGCGCGGAGCTGACAACCTCGCCCTCTTCGCCCAGCAGTTCGTCGTAGGCGGCGTGCTTTTTGGATTTGCAGTTGATGCAGCGATCCGGCAAAAGCGCCTCCCGATCCAGGGAGATGCTGCCGTCGTAGAGGGTATCCACGACAACCTTGCCGCCCTCTTCGCGCACAGCCGCAATGCCTTCCGCGCTCTGCCTGACTTTGCCGATATCCAGCATCCCATTGCAGGGGACGCCCACAGCATAGACCTTTTCGCGGTCGAAGCGGTGCTCGGTCAGCAGCTGGTTGAAGCTATAGGTATCGCAGGGCTTTAGGAACACCAGCACCTTATTCTCGCTTTTGCCCGTCTCTTTGATCAGGTATTTGGAGAAATTCGCGCCGCAGAAATCGTTCCAGACGAAACCATCCCTCAGCTCCTGCTCGGAGTAAAACACCGCAGGCGTGATATCGTAATCAAATTCTCCGGCTTTCCAGCCCAGCACGCGGTCTACCGTGCCCTTTTCCAGCAGTTCTGCTGCTTTGGAGACGAGAACTTCGCAGTTTATTTCTTGCATCGCAAATCCTCCAATCTCTTGTTTTCGCCCAGAGAAGCGACTTTCTCCGCGAAATCGTTCATGGTTGCGGCAAATTTTGCGCCCTCTGCCGCCGAGACCCATTCGACCCGGGTGCGCTCCCGCTCGATGCCGAGGTAATCCAGCATGGAGAAGAGCAGCGCCATACGGCGGCGCGTATAGTAGTTGCCGGAGGTATAGTGGCAGTCGCCCGGATGGCAGCCGCAGAGAATCACGCCGTCTGCCCCGCGCTGAAACGCCCGCAGAATGAACATGGGATTGACCCTGCAGGAGCAGGGCACCCGGATGATCTTGACTTCCGCCGGGTAGTTCAGCCGGTTGTTTCCGGCGAGGTCTGCGCCGGCATAGGAGCACCAGTTGCAGCAAAATGCCACAATCAGCGGTTTATATTCCTTTACTTGCATATCGCGTCTACCTCCGCCATAATCTGTTTGTTCAAAAAGCCCCGAAGATCCATCGCGCCAGACATGCAGGCCACCGTGCAGGCGCCGCAGCCCTGGCAAACCGCCTCGTTGACCACGGCAATGCGGCGGATTTTCGTCGTCCGATCCGGCATTCTAAACTCCTTCTCCTGATAGGAGATGGCGCCGTAGGGGCAGACTCTCTCGCAGGTGGAGCAGCCGTTGCACATCAGCTCATCCGAATGCGCCACGCAGGGGTTGCCCGTGAGCTTATCCTTGCAGAGCAGGCCGATGACCTTGGAGGCCGCCGCCCCTGCCTGGGAGACGGTTTCGGGAATATCCTTGGGGCCCTGGCAGGTTCCCGAGAGGAACACGCCGGCCGTCGGGCTTTCCACAGGGCGCAGCTTGGGATGCGCCTCGGTGAAGAAATCGTTGGTATCCATGCTGGCCGTGAGCATAGTGGCCAGCGGGCGGGCGGATTTGTCCGGCTCGATGGCCGCCGCCAGCACGACCAGGTCTGCATCGATATGCAGCTGCTTGCCGTCCAGCAGGTCGGAAGCCTGCACTTTCAGCTTGCCGCCCTCCGGGGAGACTTTGCCCACCATGCCTTTGATATAGTGCACGCCGTATTCCTCCACCGCCCGGCGGTAGAACTCATCGAAGTTCTTGCCCGGCGTGCGGACATCGATATAGAACACATACACATCCGTATCCGGATATTTATCCCGGATGAGCATGGCATGCTTGGCTGTATACATACAGCAGATTTTCGAGCAGTATTCCTTGCCCTTTTCCGCGCAGGCCTCACAGCGGGAGCCGACGCACTGCACAAACACGATGGTATGCGGGTGCTCGCCGTCCGAGGGGCGCAGCAGCGTGCCGCCCGTGGGGCCGGCGGCGTTCATCAGGCGCTCCAGCTCCAGGGACGTGATGACGTCTTTGGACTGCGCATAGGCGAACTCGTCGAACTTCTCCATGGAGATGGGGTTGAAGCCCGTCGCCACGACGATAGCGCCGTATTTCTCCTGAATGAACTCGTCCTTTGCCTGATAATCGATGGCCCCGGCCGTGCAGACCTTTGCGCAAAGGCCGCATTTGCCCTTTTGCAGCATGGTGCAGTAGTTCGGGTCAATCGTCGCCACCTTGGGCACTGCCTGAGCGAACGGGATATAGATGGCGCGGCGGTTATCCATGCCCAGGTTAAATTCGTTGGGCACTTTTTTCTGGGGACACTTCTCCGTGCAGGCGCCGCAGCCCGTGCAGACGTCTTCTTTCACGAAGCGCGCCTTGCGCTTGATGGTAACCTCGAAATTGCCCACAAAACCTTTGACATCCGTAACTTCCGAATATGAGAAGATGCGGACGTTTTCATTCTGGGCCACATCCACCATCTTGGGCGTCAGGATGCAGGCCGCGCAGTCCAGCGTCGGGAAGGTTTTATCGAGCTGCGCCATTTTGCCGCCGATGGTGGGCTTGGTCTCCACGATATCCACCGGGAAGCCAGCGTCTGCAATATCAAGAGCCGTCTGGATGCCGGCGATGCCGCCGCCAATGACCAGCGCGCGCTTGGTAACCGGGCTCTCACCCGGCGTCAGCGGGGCGTTCAGGTTGACTTTTGCCACAGCCGCCTTGCCCAAAATGATTGCTTTCTCGGTTCCGATGGGCATCTCCTTATGCACCCAGGAGCACTGCTCCCGGATATTGGCGATTTCCACCATATAGGGGTTGAGCCCTGCGGCGGCCGCCGTCTTGCGGAACGTCGCCTCGTGCATACGCGGCGAGCAGGAGCAGACGACAATGCCCGAAAGCTGGTGCTCGGCGATGGCGGCTTTGATGATATCCTGGCCTGCCTGGGAGCACATATATTGATAATCCGTGGAGAAGACGACGCCCGGCTCGTTTTTCAGCGCCTGGGCGACTGCTTTGACATCTACCGTCCCGGCGATATTCGTGCCGCAATGGCAGACAAATACTCCAATTCTCTGCATGTTCTGCTCTCCCTTCTACTTAGAATACTTGCGCAGGGCGCTCATGATGGCCTGCTGGGGCATTTCCTCATCCAGCAATGCCGGAATATCATTTGCCGTCAGGTGATTCGCGCCCTTTTCCCGAATGACCATCAGCCGCAGCGCTTCCACCAGCTTGGCCGGCTCGACGCCTCTGGGGCAGCGATCCACGCAGGCAAAGCAGGAAAGGCACTTATAGATGGAATCGGATTTCATCAGCGCTTCGAGGTCTCCATTCTCCACCATATAGACGAACTGATGCGGATGGTATTCCATCTCGTCGTAGGAAGGGCAGGTTCCCGAGCATTTGCCGCACCGCATACATTTGCGCGGATTGACGCCGCTCATCCGCAGAATCTGCTCCTTCTGGCGTTCCTTCTTATTCTGCATCTTCTTCCTCCTTTACGCCCAGCGCCTCGGCCAGCAGCTCGGTGAAATAGATAACCGGAACCTCGCTGCCGTTTTTCACAAGGTTGTATTTGCAGAGCGGGCAAGCCGTAACCATCAGCTCTGCGCCGTGGCTGGCCGCCCCATGGCTGACTGCATTGCTCTTTTTCTTTGCCGAAGCCGCGTCTTCCAGGGCGACATACCCGCCGCAGCACTCGTTTCTCTGGGGGAAAACCACCGGCTCTGCCCCGAGGGCGCGCAGGAAATCTTCCATGATCTGCGGATTTTCCACATCGTCGAACTGAAGCACTTTGCCCGGGCGCAGCAGCATACAGCCATAATAGGCGGCAATTTTGCGGCCGGTCAGCGGGTTTTTGACCGCGGCCTTCAGCTGCTCAAAGCCCACTTCATCCCGCAGCAGCTCCAGATAGTGATAGACCTGCGCCTCGCCGTGATAGGGGGCGGAGGGCTGCTTATCCTGGGCCATATAGGCATTGACCTTGGCGGCAAATTCGCCGTCCGTCTGCATGGCGTGGTTGGTCTGCTTGATGACATTATGGCAGGCGGAGCACACCGTGCAAAGCGGCCGCTCCTCATCCCGTGCGGCAACGAGCGCGCGCACGCTGGCAAGCTTGGATGCGATTTCATCCTTGGCGCTGATAAAGGCGCCGCCGCAGCACTGCCAATCCTGCACTTCGCAAAGCTCGATGCCCAAAGCCTCGGCGCACTTTCGCGCATAGCGATCCAGCTGCTTTGCTTTGGTGCGGAGGGTACAGCCTGGGAAATAACTAACTTTCATCGTCTACCTCCAAATTGATACGGGGTTAAACCATCTGCTCGGGATGAAAAACCTCGTCGAACTTTTCCTCCGTCAAGAAGCCGAGCGCGACGCACGCCTCTTTGAGGGAGATATTTTCTTTATATGCCTTTTTGGCCGTCTTGGCCGCGTTCTCATAGCCGATATACGGATTGAGCGCCGTAACCAGCATGAGGGAGTTGTGCAGATTGTCGTGCATCTTCTGCCGGTTGGCCGTGATGCCCGCGGCGCAGTTCTTGTTGAACGAAACGATGGCCTCGGCCAGCAGGCGCGCCGACTGCAGGAAATTATAGATGATGACGGGCATGAACACATTCAGCTCGAAATTGCCCTGAGAGGCCGCCATGCCAATGGCCGCATCGTTGCCAATGACCTGCACAGCCACCATCGTTACTGCCTCGCACTGGGTCGGGTTGACCTTGCCGGGCATGATGGAAGAGCCGGGCTCGTTTTCCGGGATGCGGATTTCGCCCAGGCCGACCCGCGGGCCGGATGCCAGCCAGCGGACGTCGTTGGCAATTTTCATCATATCGCAGGCCGCCGCCTTGATGGCGCCGTGCGCAAAGACCAGCTCGTCCTTAGAGGAGAGCGCGTGGAACTTATTTTCGGCAGTTACAAAGGGTTTGCCCGTCAGCTGGGCGACTTTCTCTGCCGTCAGCGCGGCAAACGCTTTGGGGGCGTTCAGCCCCGTGCCCACGGCCGTGCCGCCCACAGCCAGCTCATAGAGCGGGCGGACTGCCAAGCCGAGCAGCTCCTCGTCCCGCTCCAGGCTGCTGCGCCAGCCGGAAATCTCCTGGCTGAATTTGATGGGCGTCGCATCCTGAAGGTGCGTCCGCCCGGATTTGACGATGCCCTCATTCTCCTCTTCCAGGCGTTTCAGCGTGCAAATCAGCTCCTGAATGGCCGGGAGCAGCTTATCCTCAATGGCCATGACGGCAGAGATGTGCATGGCCGTCGGGAAGGTATCGTTGGAGGATTGGCTCATGTTGATATCGTCGTTGGGATGGCAGGCTTTTTCGCCCAAAATCTGGTTTGCCCGGTTCGCGATGACTTCGTTCGCATTCATGTTGGACTGCGTTCCAGAGCCTGTCTGCCAGACGACCAGCGGAAAATGGCCGTTTAACTGGCCGGAGATCACTTCGTCGCAGGCGGCGCAGATGGCCTCCATCTTTTGCCTGGTCATCTTCTCGGGCTTTAATTCGGCGTTGGCCATGGCCGCCGCCTTTTTCAGAATGCCAAATGCCCGCGTAATTTCTCTGGGCATCACTTCGATATCCACGCCAATTTTAAAATTTTCGTGGCTTCTCTGAGTCTGCGCAGCCCAAAGCCGGTCTGCCGGGACCTTCATCTCGCCCATCGAGTCGTGTTCAATACGGTATTCCATCACCTTTCCCACCTTATCTATCAAGATTTTTAAAATATATTGATAGCCGCCGCATCTTTGCCCGAACCGGGCGTTTGAAAACGGTGCTTTCCTGGCATATTACATTTTTCGCTTTATTTTACCATGCTTCGCCGAGCCGCGAAATTGCCAAATTTATATATCGGTATTATGATTATCGATATATCTATTCGCAATTTGCATGCGCTCTCTTTGCACTGGCAAAAAAGCCGCCGGGCAGGGCGGCCGGGCGGCCTTGTGGAAATTTTTGCAAAAAAAGAAAAGGCAGCCAATGCCGCCTTTTCCAAAATGCAATTGTTAGAACATATTTTTGCGCACGATGCACTCCTCGCGGTTGGGGCCGACGCCGATCATCGCCACCGGGATGCCCGTCTGCTCCTCGATGAAGTTGATATACTCCTGCGCGCCTTTTGGCAGATCCTCGAATTTGCGCACCGCCGAGAGATCGCTGCTCCAGCCCTCGAACTCCCGATAAATGGGCTTCATCCGGGAGAGCAGTTTGAGGGAGGCGGGGTAGTTATCGTAAACCTGGCCATCCAGTTCATAGCCCGTGCAGATTTTCACCGTATCAAAGCCGCCCAGCGTATCCATGCGGGAGACTGCGAAATCCGTGATGCCGCCGATTCTGGCCGCAAAGCGCAGGATGACGAGATCCAGCCAGCCGCAGCGCCTGGGACGGCCGGTAACCGTGCCGTATTCATGCCCTCGATCCCGGATTGCCTGGCCGACGTCGTCGAACAGCTCGGTCGTGAACGGGCCCTCGCCCACGCGGGTGGTATATGCTTTGACGATGCCCAGCACCTTATCCACCGCCTGGGGGCCGACACCTGCGCCGATGCCCACGCCCGAGGCTGTCGGGTGCGAGGAAGTAACGTAGGGATACGTCCCGTAGTCGATATCCAGCAGCATGCCCTGGGCGCCCTCGAAGAGCAGGTTTTTGCCCTGCTTCATGTATTCATAAACCAGAAGGGAGGTATCGCAGATGCGATCCTTCATGGCCTGGCCATAGGCGAGGTATTCCTGCAAAATCTCCTCATAGCAGAGGGGCTGGCCGCCATAGACCTTGGTGATGATCTCGTTCTTTTCGGCAAGCACAGCTTTGAGCCGCGCGGCAAACTCTTCCTCTTCCAGAAGATCGCCCATGCGGAAGCCGATTCTCGCGGCCTTATCCGTATAGCAGGGGCCGATGCCGTTGCCCGTCGTCCCAATTTTGGAAGCGCCCAGCTTTTTCTCGGAAAGGCCGTCCATGATCAGGTGATAGGGCATGATGACCTGGGCTCTATCGCTGATAAACAGGTTATTCGCAGAGACGCCGCGCTCGCGCACATACTCGATCTCCGCCAAAAGGGATTTGGGGTTGATGACCACGCCATTGCCGATGATGCACTTGGTATGCTCGGAGATAATGCCGGAAGGGATGGTGCGCAGCTTGAATTCCACGCCATTCGCATAGACCGTATGGCCCGCATTATTTCCACCCTGATAGCGGATGACCATATCCGCATCCTTGGCCAGGAAATCGACAAACCTGCCCTTGCCCTCGTCTCCCCACTGAGAGCCAAACACCACTACACCAGACATTGCTTTTTTCTCCTTGTCTTAGAGTCTTTCGTTTTCACACCGTTCTTATCATACCAAGAAGCCGCGCGTTCGTCAACAAAGGCGCCGCGCGCCCCGCAAAAAAAAGAGAAGGGATCCCCTTCTCTTTTGCAAATGCTACAGCGTTCCGAAGATGCGGTCGCCCGCGTCGCCCAGGCCGGGGACGATATAGGCGTGCTCGTTCAGCCGCTCATCGATGGCCGCGACGTAGATATCCACATCCGGATGCGCCTTCTGAACCACCTCGATGCCCTCCGGCGCCGCGATCAGGCACATGAACCGGATCTTCTTTGCGCCATGCTCTTTGAGCATGGTGATGGCATCCGCGCCGCTGCCGCCCGTGGCCAGCATCGGGTCTACCAAGATGACCTCCCGCTCGGCAATTTCCGAGGGCAGCTTGCAGTAGTATTCGACGGGTTTTGTCGTCTCGGGATCGCGGTACAGGCCGATATGGCCGACTTTGGCCGAGGGAATCAGCTTCCAAATCCCGCTCACCATGCCAAGGCCCGCCCGCAAAATGGGCACGATGGCCGGCGCACGCCCGGCAAGGACTTTGGCCGTCATCCGGCAGATAGGCGTCTCAATTTCCTTGTCCTCCAGCGGCATATCCCGCAGCACTTCATAGCCCATGAGCATGGAGATCTCCTCCAGCATTTCGCGGAATTCCTTCACATCCGCCTCTTTCGAGCGCATAAACGAGAGTTTATGCTGGATCATGGGATGATCGACGACGACAACTTTCCCCATTGTTATTTTTCCTCCCGGGAATATTTTCTCTCGATAGCCGAGATTTTCTCTACGCGCTTGACGTGGCGCGCTTCCTCCTTCAGAAAATCCGTATGCAGGAAAGCATCCACCAGCTCGATGGCCAGGCCGGGCCCGATGACGCGGGCGCCCAGCGCCATCATGTTGGCGTTGTTATGCTCCCGGGTGCGCTTTGCGCTGAATACATCCGAAACCAGTGCACAGCGGATGCCCGGCACTTTGTTGGCCGAGATGGAGATGCCGATGCCCGTCCCGCAGATGATGATGCCAAGATCTGCCTTGCCCTCGGCAAGATACTCGGCCGCGGCCTGGCCGATATCCGGGTAATCCACCGCTTCGCTGGTGAACGTGCCGACATCGTGATATTCATATCCCTGCGCTTCCAGATATTTGCGGATCTCTGCCTTGAGCTCAACGCCGCCGTGATCCGCGCCAATGACTAATTTCATATCAAAACCTCCTGTTATGAATCTGCTATTTTCTTTAAGATGGCCGCGCAGAGCGGTTCCAATTCCTCTGCGCACCTCTGATAGACTTCCAAACTGCCGCCAAAGGGATCCGAAACGTCTCCCTCTCCTCCGGCACAGCGCCGAATTGCCCAGATTTTACCCTGCTGCTCCGGGCAAAGGCGCCCAAGCTGCTCGGCCTGCCCCTGCGTCATGCACAGCACCAGGCTCGCCTCTTCCAGCATTTTCCGGCTCAGCGGGCGCGCTCTGTGTTCCTCCAAGCTCAGCCCCATTTGCTTTGCCACAACGCGCATCTCGCCCGAAGCCGGGCTTTGGGGCAGGGCATAGAGCCCCGCGGATTCCGCCCGGGCCGGCACTGCCCCGCGCTCTGCCAGCGCGTTGAAAATTGCCTCTGCCATCGGGCTGCGGCAAGTGTTGCCCGTGCAGACGAATAAAACTTTTTTCATACTTCTAAAATATCAAACCCCGCCGCACGGATGATGCGGTTGCTCACGGCAAGCCCCATGCCTGCCTCGCCCACATCCTCGAACAGGATAATTTCCACGCCCCGGCTATCCGCCCGGCGCAAAGCGGCGAAAAGATTTTGCGCCAGCTCTTCCAGGTTTCTGCCCAGCCGGCAGATGTTTCTTTCCCCATAGGCAGGGGCATGGGCATCCAGGCAGAAAATCTCGACTTTTTTGCCTTCCTGCCCCTTCTTATCATACAAGGCTCGGACGCCTTTTGCAAGGGCAGATTCTTCCTTCGCCTTCACGACGTACACTTTCGCGCTGGGCGCATAGTGCTTATATTTCATGCCGGGGGAAGCCGCCGCCTCTCCCTTCGAGAGGCCATGCAGAACGGCGTGGGCAATCTCCACTTTTCCGCATTCCCGGCGGATCATCTCTGCCGTGATGCCGCCTGGCCGCAGGATGACGGGGACTTCCCCCGTCAGATCGCAGACGGTGGATTCCAGCCCCACCGCCGCCGGCCCGCCATCCAGGATGACGGGAACCAGGCCGTCGAAATCTGCCGCGACATCGGCGGCAGTCGTCCCGCTGGGCTTGCCCGAAAGATTCGCGCTGGGCGCGGCAATCAGCTTGCCGCTGCGGCGGATGAGCTCCCGGGCCACGGGGTCGCCGGGCATGCGCAGCGCCACGGTGGGCAGCCCCGCCGAAACCTCAGCCGGCAGCAGCTCCCGGCTTTTTAGCACCGCGGTAAAGGGCCCTGGCCAAAAGGCGCTTAACAGTTTTTCCGCCAGCGGCGAAAGCTCAGCCGCCGCATAGACCTGGCTCATTTCGCAGACGTGCGCGATGAGCGGGTTATCCATGGGCCGGCCCTTGACGGCGAAAATCTGCCGGACGGCCTGCACATTCTGCGCATCCGCGCCAATGCCGTAGACCGTCTCTGTCGGGAAAATCACCAGGCCGCCCCGGGCAATCTCCTGCGCCGCGGCAGAGAGCCCCTGCTCGTATTCCCGGCGCAAATCAAACACTCTCGTCTGCATTATTCCACCTGGGAAAGGCTCTTTTCCTTGGCATCCAGAATCAGCGCATCGATGATCTCATCCATATCGCCGTCGATAAACGCATCCAGCTTATAGAGCGTGAGGCCGATGCGGTGATCCGTCACTCTGCCCTGGGGGAAGTTATACGTGCGGATGCGCTCGCTGCGATCCCCGCTGCCCACCATGCTCCGCCGGTTCTCCGCCTGCTCGCTGGCCGCCTCGGTGAGCGCGTTATCGTAGAGCTTGCTCATGAGCACCTTCATGGCCCGCTCCTTGTTTTTCAGCTGGGAGCGCTCGTCCTGGCAGGTTACCACCAGGCCGGTGGGCAGGTGCGTGATGCGGATGGCCGAGTCCGTCGTGTTGACGCCCTGGCCGCCGTGGCCGCCGGCGCGGTAAATATCAATGCGCAGGTCTCCCGGGTTTATTTTCACGTCCACTTCCTCCGCCTCGGGCAGCACGGCCACCGTCGCCGCGGAAGTATGGATCCGGCCGCCGGATTCTGTCTCGGGAACGCGCTGCACCCGGTGCACGCCGCTCTCGTATTTCAGGCGGGAGAATGCGTTTTTGCCCGAGATGAGCACGACCATCTCCTTGACGCCCCCAAGCTCGGTCATATTCGAGGAGAGCGTCTCCATCTTCATGCCATGCCGCTCGGCATAGCGGGTATACATGCGCAGCAGATCTGCGCCGAACAGCGAGGCTTCGTCGCCGCCCGTGCCCGCGCGAATCTCCAGAATGACGTTTTTGCCGTCGTTCGGGTCTTTGGGGATGAGCAGGAATTTCAGCTCCTCCTCGGCTTTCTGCATCTTCTCTTCCAGGGAGGCGATCTCCTCCTGGGCCATCTCGCGCAGCTCGGCGTCGTCTGCGGTTTTGAGCATCTCCCGCAGTTCGGGCAGTTCCTCCTGCATGGAGAGATAGGCCTCGTAGGCCGAGACGATCTCCTCCAGGTCTGCGTGCTCCTTCATCAGCTTGCGCCAAAGCTCCTGATTGGCGATGACCTCGCTTTTGGAGATCTCCGCCGAAAGCTCTTCATATCTTTTTTTAATGGATTCCAGTTTTTCAAACATCTATTTTTACTCCCAAGCTAAATTCCATTCCGCAAAGACCATCCGATCCAGCCCGGCATAATCTTTGGCCAGCTCTATTTTATCAAAGCCTTGTTCTGCAAGCAAGCGGCAAACTGCCTCCCCCTGCTCATAGCCGATTTCCAGCGCCAGCTGCCCGCCTTTTGCCAGGTGCCCCCGGGCCTGCGCCGCGATGCGCCGGTAAAACGCAAGGCCGTCCGCCCCGCCGCGCAGCGCCAATGCCGGCTCCTGCTCCCGCACGCCCGCCTCGACGGCCGCATATTCCGCATCCGAGATATAGGGTGGGTTGCTGACGATGAGATCATACGGCCCCTGCGCTTTTTCCAGCAAATCCGACGCAAAAAAATGCACGTTCGCGCCCAGTTTTTCCGCATTGCCCCGGGCAACGGCCAGCGCATCCGGGCTGATATCCGAAGCCGAGACGGCCGCCGCCGTGTGCTTTGCCAGGCAAACGGCAATGCACCCGCTGCCCGTGCAGAGATCCAGCGCGGTTTTTAGGTTCTTTCTCTGAATGATTTGGATACAGCGCTGGGCCAGCAGTTCAGTCTCCTGCCGGGGGATGAGCACCGCCCGGGAAACGGCAAAGCGCATCCCATAAAACGCCCGGCTTCCCAGCAGATAGGCTAAGGGCTCCCCGGCCTTTCTGCGGCAGGCCAGCTCCTGCAAGGCCAGAGCCTGCTCTTCGGGCAGTTCCCGGCCCGGCTCCAGCAGCAAATCCTGCGCGGAGACTTGGCAAAGCACTTCCAGCGCTTCCCTGGCTTCGGCCTCCGCCTCGCCCGGCCCCAGATGCGCCAGCTCCTGCCTAAGCTGCCGATAGGCTTGCAGACGGTTCATGCCTGCCCTGCCTCCTGGTTCCCGGTTTCCTGCTCCTTTTTATGCGAAAACTGCTCCCTCAGCGCGGCGAGCTCCTCGAGGCTCTTTTCTTCCAGCGCCGTCTCAAAGGCCAGAATGCCAATCTCGATCATCTCATCCGTGGGCTCGGCAGTCGTCAGCCGCTGAAGCTGCATCCCCGGCCAGCGCAGGGCTCGCACGAGAATGCAGTCGCTCATGGCCAGCAGTTTGAGCACTTCGTATGCCACCCCCGCGATGACGGGCAGCATGAGCAGCCGCAATCCCAGGCGCAGCAGCAGGTTGTCGCTCCACCCGAAGAAGGAGTAGACCAGCACCGTCACCAGCATGACCAGCAGCAGATAGCTGGTGCCGCAGCGCGGGTGCAGTGTGCGGTATTTGCGCACGTTTTCCACCGTCAGCTCCTCCCCGGCCTCATAGCAGGAGATGGTCTTGTGCTCGGCGCCGTGATAGCGGAAAACATCCTTGATATCTTTCATCAGCGTACAGCTCAGCATATATAGGATGAGGATGGCGATGCGGATGAGCCCATCCGCCAGGTTGAGCAAAAGCGGGCTTTGGATGGCGCCCCTCAGCAGGCTGGTTAGGAACGTGGGCAGCATGAAGAAGAGCAGAACCGCCAGCACCAGCGCGATGGCCACGGCAAAAAACATCATGACATCCTCCGCCTTTTTGCCCAGCTTTCCGGCCACGAACTTCTCAAACCTGCTGGGCTCGAACTCCTCCGTTCCCTCTTCGCTCATCTTGGCCGCGTCCATCAGCACGCCCACGCCCGTAAAGAGCATATCGACAAAATTGATGACACCGCGCACCACGGGCAGCCGGGCAAACCAGCTCTTCTTCTGCTCCACTTCCCACGTTTTTACGGCGATAGCGCCATCTTGTTTGCGCACGGCCAGCGCCGCCTTTTTGGGAGAGCGCATCATCACGCCGCCCAGAACGCCCTGGCCGCCCACCGTGCTTCTCTTTGCTTGTTTGTTCATAAAAATTCTCCGGCTCAGCCCTTCTAAAACTCTCGAAACAGCCTACAAAAAAACAGAGCGAAGCCCGCTCTGTATTTTTCGTAAACTATTTGAGACCGTATTTCTTTTTGAAACGATCCACACGTCCGCCGGTATCGACCAGCTTCTGCTTGCCTGTAAAGAACGGATGGCACTTGGAGCAAACGTCCACTTTCATCTCTTTTTTAACAGAACCTGTTACGAAGGTTTCCCCGCAAGCACATTTCACAACACACTCTCCGTAATTCGGATGTATATTAGGTTTCACAGAACTCACCCCTTCTCTATAAAGTCGCAGTTATTAGTATATCATAAACCCGCCATATTGCAAGCTTTTTTCAAGTTTTTTCGAAAAAAGCCTGGACGGGCATCTCCATGCGGATAAAATCCACGGCGCTCCCGCCGATTTGCCAGCACTCCCGGCCAGTCTCCCGAAAGCCCGCCGCCTGATACAGCCGCCGCGCCCGCCTGTTCCATGCCGCCACATGCAAGGCGAACTGTTCCGGCAAAAAAAGCTGCCGCGCCTGCGCCAGCACACAGGCCAAAAACGCGCGGCCATTGCCTTTTCCCGTGAGATCCGGCCGAAGCGCAACGCCAATCTCCACAGTCTTCCCCCTGCAATGCAGTTCAAAGTAGCCAGCCATTTTTCCGCCGCGGTACACGGCATAATAGCAATCCCCCGGCGCGGGCCGGCACATCGCTTCAAGTTCCCGCCCCCACAGCTCGGGCGCGATATTGTAAAAATCATAAGGCGGCTCATACTGCCAGCCAAGGTATTCCCGCGCATCCTCCGCCGTGATGGGCAAAGCCTCCCATTCCGCGCCCGGCATGGCTAATAGCGGCCGCCCTGGGTGAGCTTAAAGCCCTCTTTCTCCCAGATATTCAGCCATTCCTGCAGGCGGATGAGGAACTCCTCGTTGGTCTGCGTGCGCACCAGCATGCTGATGAGCTGCTCGGTAACTTCCGCCGTATTGCCCGAGGAGAGCACTTTGCGGATGGCCCAGATGCCTTCCCGCTCGGTATTGCTGAGCAAAAGCTCCTCTCTTCTGGTTCCGGATTTGGCCAGATCCAGCGCCGGGAAAATGCGCTTTTCGGACAGCCGGCGATCCAGATGCAGTTCCATATTGCCCGTGCCCTTGAACTCCTCAAAGATGATCTCGTCCATGCGGCTGCCCGTCTCCACCAGGGCCGTGGCGATGATCGTCAGGCTGCCGCCGTTTTCGATGTTTCTGGCCGCGCCAAAAAACATCTTGGGCTTATAGAGCGAGCTCGGATCCAGGCCGCCCGAAAGCGTGCGCCCGGAGGGCGGCACCGTCAGGTTATATGCCCGGGCCAGCCGGGTGATGCTGTCCAGTAGGATGACGACATCCCTGCCATGCTCCACCAGCCGCTTTGCCCGCTCGATGACCATCTCGGCCACCCGCGTGTGGTTATCCGGCTTTTCGTCGAACGTGGAGTAGACGACTTCGCCCTTAATCGAGCGCTGCATATCCGTCACTTCCTCCGGCCGCTCATCGATGAGCAGCACAATCAGCTCCACATCCGGGTAGTTGCGCGTGATGCTGTTGGCAATTTTCTTGAGCATGATCGTCTTGCCGGCCTTGGGCGGCGCGACGATGAGCCCTCTCTGCCCCTTGCCGATGGGCGAGACCAGGTCGATCAGGCGAATGGCCATATCCCGGGATGCCCGGATATTCTCCAGCTTAAAGCGCTGGTCCGGGTAGATGGGCGTCAGCTCCTCAAAGGGTTTGCGCCCCGTGCATTCTTCGACGGGCCCGTCGTTGACGCTCTCGATATACAAAAGCGCCAGCAGTTTTTCCCCTTCCTTTGCCGGGCGGGTTTTCCCCTTGACTTTATCGCCGGTTTTCAGGCTGAATTTGCGGATCTGCGCCATGGAGACATACACATCGTTTCGGCCGGGCAGATAGTTGTTGCTGCGCAGAAAGCCATAGCCATCCTGATGCACTTCGAGCACACCCTCGGCATCTTTGCATTCGCCCGTGGCCAGCAGCTCGTTGACGGCATCGTTGCCCTGGACGTATTCCACAACCCGCCTTCTGGCAGAGGTCTCTTCCCCTTCCTGCTCCTCATAGTGCAGTGCGCTGCGCTCTGGCTCCGGCCGCCCTTCTTCCTCCTGCCCCGGCTCTTCCTCTTCAAAGATGCCCATGGGCAGGTCGTCCTCCTCCGGGGCCAAAGGCGCAGGCTCCGAGGCAGTCTGCGGGTTTTGGGCCTGCTGCTCCTGCTCCAGCCCAAAAAGAATTTCCAGCAGCTCGCCCTTCTTATACGTCGTAACAGATTTTACGCCGGCAAGTTTGGCAATCTCTCTCAGATCGCTCAATGTTTTGCTTTTGAGTAATTCAAGGTCCATAAACTTGCTCTTCCTTTCCAGCTTTTGCCGCACGAAAAAGCAGGCAATTTTGCGCGTATGCAAAAGCCAGGTTTGTATTGTGTTTTTTATACTTGAAAAGTCTGATGGACGAGAAACATCAAACTATATCGACAAATTAAAAATGGGAAAATAAAATATTTCTGGTATTTATATTATGTAGAATCAAAATCGCTTTGTCAAGCGCTTTTTCCGCCTATAATCCAATTATTCACAGCCCTGCCATTTCCTATACACATTTTTCCGCACGCCTTGACCCAGCCCCGCCGCCATGCTATTTTATTGCTATCAAAGGAGAGCATTTTATGAAAAATTGGTGCCAAAAGGCCGAGCAAATCATGGCCGAGCGGTTTGGAAAAGACACGGTAGTTGCGCTGGCTACGGCGGAGGGCGGCATCCCCTTCGTGCGGTATATCAACGCCTACTATGAGGACGGCGCCTTCTATCTCATCACCCACGCGCGCTCCAATAAGATGCGGCAAATCCGGGACAACCCGGCTGTGGCCATCGCCGGCGAGTGGTTCACCGGCCACGGAACGGGCAGGAGCCTGGGATATTTTGGCAGGGAGGAAAACAGCGCCATTGCCCAAAAGCTAAAGAAAGCCTTTGCCGCATGGATTGACAACGGCCATAGCGACCTTGGCGACCAGAACACCACCATTCTTTGCATCACTCTGACAGACGCTCTGCTGCTCTCGCACGGCACAAGATATGAGTTTTAAGGAGGGCCCCATGATTCGCCCATTTCAGGCGGCAGATCTCGCCGCTGTGGCCGAGATTTGGCTGGATACCAACCAAAAGGCGCACGATTTTATTCCTGCGGAGTACTGGCAGGATCATTTCGAGCAGGTAAAGCAGATGCTGCCCTTGGCGGAAGTGTATCTCTATGAAGAGCAGGGAGAAATCCAGGGGTTTATCGGGCTGGACGGCAGCTACATCGCGGGCATTTTCGTCTGCGGGCAGGCGCAGTCCCGGGGGATAGGCGGGCAGCTGCTGGATTATGTGAAAGCCAGAAAAAAGCGGCTGAATCTGCGCGTCTATCAGAAAAACGCCAGAGCCATCGCGTTTTACCGCAGAGAACAGTTTCAGATTCAGGGCGAATGCCTGGACAGCGATACCGGCGAAAAAGAATATCTCATGGCCTGGGAGGCTTAGCGCTTCCCGCAAAAAAGCCAGAGGCGCTTTGCCTCTGGCTTTTTTATCAAATTTCTAGTTTTGCTCTGCCGCGGCGCTCACCAGCCCGGCAAACAGCGGATGCGGGCGATCCGGCCGGGATTTGAACTCCGGGTGGAACTGCGCGCCCACATAGAAGGGGTGATCCGGGATCTCCACAATCTCCACCAAATCTCTCTCCGGGTTGACTCCCGCCACCCGAAGCCCCGCCCGCTCCAGCTGTGCGCGGTAGGCGTTGTTGAACTCGTAGCGGTGGCGGTGGCGCTCAAAAATGGTGCTCTGGCCATAGGCCGCCTGGGCCGCACTGCCCGCCGCCAAATCGCACTGGTATTTTCCAAGGCGCATGGTTCCGCCGAGGTTTTCCAGGTTCTTCTGATCCTGCATCACATCGATGACGGGATGCGCCGTGCCCGCGTCGAACTCGGTGGAGTTGGCATCCGCCCAACCCAAAACATTGCGCGCGAACTCGATGGTTGCGATCTGCATCCCAAGGCAGATGCCCAGATAGGGGATGCGGTTCTCCCGGGCATATTTGGCCGCAAAAATCTTGCCCGCAATGCCCCGCTCGCCAAAGCCGCCGGGCACCAGGATTCCCTGCGCGCCGGCCAGCAGTGCCGCCGGGTCTTCGCTCTGCTCCAAATCCACCGCCGAGACCCAGCGGATGCAGACGTTCACGCCCCGGTGCATCCCGGCATGAGCCAGGGATTCGACGACGCTCAAATACGCGTCGTGCAGTTCGATATATTTGCCCACCAGCGCGATCTCCACCTTCCCCCCCTCAAGGGCGCGCTGCTGCAGGCCGACCAGCTGGTTCCAGACCCCAAGGTCTGCCTGGCGGCCGAGATCCAGCCCCAGCTTCTCGCACGCCCGGATATCCAGCCCCTCTTCATGCAGCACCACGGGCAGCTGATACAGGCTGTCGCAGTCCGGGTTGCTGATGACGCAGTCTTTTCGGACATTGCAGAACAGCGCCAGTTTTTCCTTGATGCTCGCGGAAAGCGGCTGGCCGCACCGGCAGACCAGAATATCCGGCTGGATGCCCAGCGAGCGCAGTTCCTTGACGCTGTGCTGGGAGGGCTTGGTCTTAATTTCGCCGACTTTGTTCAGATAGGGGATGAGCGTTACATGGATAAACAGGCTGTTGCCTTCGCCCAAATCCCATTTGAGCTGGCGGATGGCCTCCAAAAACGGCTGGGATTCGATATCGCCCACCGTTCCGCCAATCTCTGTGATGACCACATCCGCGCCCGAGTGCTCGCCCACGGCGCGGATGCGCTCCTTGATCTCGTTGGTTACATGAGGGATCACCTGCACAGTCCCGCCAAGGTAGTCTCCCCGGCGCTCCTTGGTGATGACGCTGTGGTAAATCTTGCCGGAGGTGATGCTGCAATCCCGGAAGCAGTTTTCATCCGTAAAGCGCTCATAGTGGCCGATATCCAAATCCGTCTCCGCGCCGTCGTCGGTTACGAACACTTCGCCATGCTGGAAAGGGCTCATGGTTCCAGGGTCCACATTCAGATAGGGATCGCATTTCTGCATTGCGATTTTGTACCCCCGGCTCTTGAGCAGCCTGCCAAGGGATGCTGCCGTGATGCCTTTGCCCAGCGAAGAGACGACGCCGCCTGTAATGAAGATGTATTTGGTTGCCATAACTGTTTCCTCCGAAACGATAAGATACCCTTTAGCCGCGCTATTCTTCCAGCGCCGGATTCATCAGGAAAATGCGCGTGCGCTTTTTACGATCCGCCGCAATATAATTGAAGCTGGATTCGCCCAGAACCGATCTGTCGAAATAGCCCTTGGTCGCCTGGATAAACCCGGCCGCCGGCGCGACGTCTACGCTGAGCGAAGGCGTGCGGTAGTGCATGGGCAGGATGACGTTGGGCTCCAGCTGTTTGCAGATTTCAAAGGCCTGCTCTGCATCAATCGTATAGTTGCCGCCCACCGGGATCATCAGCACATCCACATCCGAAAGCTGCGCGGCCGTCTCCGGGCTGAGCAAATGGCCGAGATCGCCCAGATGCGCCAGCGTAACGCCCTCTGCCTTCACTTTGAAGATGATGTTGTTGCCCCGCTTTTGGCCCTGGGCATCGTCGTGCCAGCAGGGGATGCCGTCGATGCTGAGTTCCTCTGCCTCATAGTGGCCGGGCGCGTTAAACAGCGCAAAGCCCGGCTCTATGCCCTGCGTGCCGTTGTGGTCGAAGTGGTCGTGGCTGCAAAACACATAGTCCGCCGCCATGCGCGGCATCTGATAGCCGATGCCCTCCGCAAACGGATCGAACACCAAAACCTTTCCGCTTGATAATGTAATATGAAAGCACGAATGCGCAATCCACTTGATTTTCATTTTCTTTTCCTCCCTTATTTAACATTCTTCATAGCAGAGGCTCAGCTGGGTAACCACCTGCGCCCCTGCGATATTCATGACATATTCCAGGCCGATTTTCCCGCCGTGCTCTTCCAGCTTTACCTGCACATGCGTCGGGAAGATCGTGACGTCCATAGAGCCAAAAGGCGTTTTATACAGCGTCGAGCAGCTTTTCCCCTGCTCAAAGATAAACTCCGTCTCGATGGTGCCCTTCTTCTGCATGCTGACCATCCCCTTCTGCATGGTGATGATGGTCGCGTCGCCCGTCTCCATATCGGTATATTCTATCACCCGGGCCTCGCCCTGCTTTTGCAGCGTGCCCTGCAGTTTCATCTCGGTATGGTCCTGCTCGCCGCAGGCCGCCTGCTTGCTTTCGATACTGATGCGTACTTCCTGCATTTCGCCCTTCCTTCCGCTTTCTGGCAGAAACCCCTCTGCATATTGGCTAATTTTATCACACAAGGCCGGCCGGGCGCAATATTTTTCTGGAGAATTTTGCAACATTTTTGAAACTTTTTATTTTTTTCCTGCATTTCGTTTTGCAAAACCCAAAAAGAACGCCGGTTTTCGGCGCTCTTTTCTTCTGTTTTGCAATTTTTGAATTCTTATCTTGTCAAAACGCCGTCGTTGACATGCACAATCTCCAGAATATCCTGCACGCTCCCATCTGCCGCATCCAGATAAAGAATGGCCTGCCTGCCCTCATATTCGCAGAAGAATTCACAGCAGTAGACCTCCTGCCCCGTCTCTTTTGGGATGACGGCCATGGCGCAGTCTGTCTCCTTTGCCGCAGACGGAAGCTGGGCGCGGGCTTCGGATAGGGAAATGCCCTGCGCAAAGCTCCTCTGCTTATGGTTTTTGACATATGCCCAGGCATCCATGCCCACAACCTGCATATCATCCGCCCGAATCCACAGCTTGATGAGATCTGGGTAGAGCCGCACGCCATCCTGCAGGGGGACGAAATTGAGTAGAGCATCCCCGCCGTAATACTGCGCATAGGAGAGCTCGGCCTCGGGATAGCCCTTCTGCCGCAAAAACTCCAGGCCAGCCTGCTTTAACTCTTCGGCTCGCTGCGGGGTGGGCTGAACGGAGATATCCGTCTGCCGCGGAAGGCTCCAGGACAAAATCCCGCCGCCCTGCTCGGCCACCGAAACCAGCGTGCCGCTCTGGCCGGAAAAGGAGAAAAAGGGAACTTTCGCTTCCTTATTATATCCGGCAAACTCCAGGCTCTCCCCTGCAAATTCCTCGGCCAGCTGCTGTGCCTGCTCCTGGGAAACTTTCGCCGCATCTTTGAGGGCGGGCGCACTCTCCAGGCTCTCGGAGAAGGGGCCGTCGTAGATCAGCCGGGGGTATTCCTGGGCGGAGAAATTTTCGGTATAGCCAGAATCCTCCGGAAAGAAGGAGACCAGCGCGCCGCCCCCGGCATATCCCGCCTGCCACGCACCCTCCAGGTTCTGCTCCAGCTGCGCGCAGGCGCCTTGCAGTTTTAAAATCTGCCCGGCATCCTCCTGCTCCAGCGCGCCGCCCCCGGCCGAGCGCAAAAACAGCTGTTTTGCATAATCCCCCGCCTGGTTCAGAAAGGTGAAAATCGCCTGATGAATCTCGTCTCCCAAATTCAGCGCGGCCAGATACCCGTTCAGCTCACCCGTCTGCCGCCAGATATCCGCCAGCAGGCCGGATGTCTGCGCCGAATTGGGCATGAGCGAGAGCTTATACAGCTTGCCCTCCAGAGAGGCGATGCCCTGGATGAGCTCGCCATAGGCCGCCTCCTGCCGGGCGGCATACTGCTGCTCCAGCCGGGCTGTGCGCCGGTCTGCAAAAAAGGCATAGCACGTGGCCGAAATGACGATGGCCACCGTCGCAGTAACCGCAATCCACTTCAAATACTGCATTTTCTTTTCCTGCATCATACTTCTCCTTCGCCTGCCCAAAGCCTAGTAGCAAAAGCTGTGATTGCCGATGACCACGGCCACGGGCTTGCTGAGCATATAGGAATTGGACGTCTTTTTGGGGTTATAGTAGAAGACACATCCGCCGGTTGGATCTGCGCCTGCCAGGGCATCCTTTGCCGCGCGCAGGGCCTCGGCATCCGGCGAGAGCGATATCTGCCCATCCGAGATGACCGAGAACGCCCCCGGTTGATAGATGACGCCCGAGATGCTGTTTGGAAACGCCGAGCTGCGCACCCGGTTGAGCACCACCGCCGCCACGGCCACCTTGCCCTGATAGGGCTCGCCCCGGGCCTCGGCATAGACCAGCTTGGCCAGCAGATAGGCGTCCGTCCCCTCCTCCTTGCCCGAGGAGAGCTGAATGCCCAGTTTTTCCGCCGTCCTGCTGCCCACAATGCCGTCCACAGCCAGGCCGTTTTTGCTCTGGAAATAGCGGACGGCCCGGTAGGTCTGGTCGCCGTAGATGCCGTCCACATTGCCGCTGTAGTAGCCCCAGGCCTTGAGCCGCCGCTGAATTTCCTTCACATCGCTGGCCGGCAATTTGGTATACGTCGCCCCCAGCGCCGAAAGCCAAAAGGCCGCCGCCAGCAGGGCGATCAGCACCACTGCGGCGCTTCTTTTAAGAAACTGTCTTTGCATCGTTTGCCTCCTTTTCTCCGCCCCCAAACAGGGATTGCAGCCATTCCCACGCCAGAGAAGTGTATTCCACTTCCTCCTGCTCTAAAATCTCCTCATTGACGATGCACAGCGGCGGAAACATGACGCACCACCAGTTCTGCCCATCCCCCTGGCCCAGCACCAGGCGCAGGGCATCATACTCTCCGGCGGGGTAGGTTACGTCGCCATACGTCTTATCCGGGAATTCGAACCGCCCCAGATAGGCCCGCGCGGTATAGCCAAAGCCGTTTTCCGCCAGCACCTGGTTGGCGCAGGCTTCCAGCTCGGATAGATGCTCGCGCATATAGTGCTCCGCCTGCTGTTTATCCCGGCAGGCAGTGGCCTGATCCGCGGTATATTCCAAAATGGCATCCCGCACCATCAGCTTGACCTTCTGATCCGCCGCGCCGTCGCTGTTGGCGATGATGTGCAGCCGGAAGGGCTCCTGCGCCCGGGCGGAGATACAGCTTAAAAGCAGAATTGCCGCCAAAAGAAGATACATCTTTTTTGCTCTCATAAAAAAACACCTGTCATTTCGCTTTTGTTAAAGCTAGTATGGACAGGTGCCTTTTCTTTTAAACTTGTTTTTTCCAGATTTGGAAATTTTTTGGCTAGACGCGGATGGCGTTGAACACTTTGTTCTGGAAGACGGGATGATAGGATTGCTTTGCCTTGCGCAGGCCCTCCACGCCCATATCCTCCTCCCGGTTGACCAGCTTGGTGCCCGCCCATTCGTGCTCCAAAAACTTCTGGTTGATGACGGCATACAGCCCCGGATAATCGATATCCGCCTTTTCGATGATGATATGCGCGGTATCCGGCGGCAAAAATTCGCCAATCGTCATGGCGCGGATTTTCCCGTCGATTTTGATGGCCGCCCCCTTAAGGCCCAGGGCATCGAAGTTGTTCAGCAGCTCCAAAATTGCCTCCTGCTCATCGAAATAAAAGAGCATCTTCTCTTGGTGCCGCGCAAACCACTCCTCCAGCGCAGGCAGGCATTCCATCGCGTTGCCGCCCGTCAGCGGCATATATTCATAGGAATAGTTGGCCTCGAAGCGGTTGACAAAGTTGCGCTTGGAGTGATATTTCTTGCCGGAAAGCGAGATGAGCTTCTCGGTTTCGTAGATATAGTCCTCATCGTCCACCGATTCCTCTTTGCGGAACATCCCCGGGCAGTCCGAAAGGAGTTTGTCCACCATGGGCTCGGAAAGCTCGTAGTAATTCACCTTGCCGCCAAATTTCTCCTCCGCCGCCCGCACCAGCGGAGCCGCGCTCTGCCCTTCCTTGACGAAAAAGCCCAGGCCATAGGGCGGCACTTCCAGCCTTGGCATGACGGAATAGATGCTCATGGCCCCTTCTTTTTCGCCGTAGCGCAGCGCCATGCACCCCCGGGACATGAAAATATTGGGGAAACGCAAAAATGAAAGCTTTTCATATTCCGCAAAGCTTTCATACCTCTCTTTGAGACCAAGCGTAATCTCTTCTAATTGTAGCATATAAAATATTTATCCTCGTTTTTATGTTTCGCGCGTTTATGCCAATCCGGCATTCCGCAGATTTATTATACCATAATTGTCAAGCCCCTAAAAAGCGGAGCAGGCCGAAAATATTTTTTATAAAAAAGAAGGAACGGCGGGTTTCTCTGCGAATATTATAAGTAAGAGAAGCAAAACTCCATAGAGCAAAAGCATTTTCGCCGCTGGGAGCAGTGGGTTTCCAAAAATAAGCGAGGGTGGTTTTGCGATATAAGAAAGCCGCAGGGTTCCAAGCGGCGGGAGTGCAGATTCTCAACTATGGCATGAGCAGAAGGGAGCGATTCCAATGAACAGTGAAGAGCCAAAGAGCAGCCAGGGGATAGGCTGCGGCGCATTTCGCCGGGCAGCTGGCATCGCGCAGAGCCCCAGCGCCTAGGCGCGAAAAACAGGCATCCCTTTTGTATATTCCGGCAAAACTTTATTTTATCTTCTTCTATAAAATACAAAGCGTGCCCCAAAAGCGACGCAGGAAGCAGGCCACGCAAACCCTTTTATTCCTGCTTCAGGTTTTCCGGAGAAAAAAGATATCGCTGGCTTGCGAATTTCGCGGCGGCCCGGCGGGCTTTCTAATCACGGCCCGGGCGGCAGCCTCAAAAATCACCAAAAAAGCCGGGCGATGCAAACCCGCGGCAATGATTTGCCATAAGGATGGATCTTCCAAAAGCAGACTGCCAAAACTCGTATGCGCCGCGCCATATCCCAAACAACAAATACAAACGCATGCCCCGCCAATCGGCGGGGCTTTTTTATTGCGCAGAGGCGGCGCGGCCGCCTCCTGCTTATCTTCTCTTTTGGCCTGCCTTCTCCTGCCTTCTCGCTTTCCGGCAGGCCGGGCAGCGCACGGGCTCTTTTTCAAAGCCTTTCTCCCTGAAAAACAACTGCTCTGCCTTTGTAAACACGAATTCATTGCCACAGTCCCGGCAGACCAGCATCTTATCTCTCATTTGCTCTTTTTGCATTTTCCGCCCCTCACTGTTTTTGATAGCCCAGCATGGGCATATTCGCGCTCTGCACGAACCCGACATTTCTGCCGCACGAGATATGGATGCCGTGCGGCGTAAATTCAACCTCAAAATCGCTGATATAGCACTGCTCGGTATAGGCGATGCGCAGGTGGTATTTTCCCTCCTGCCATGCGCCCGAGCAGGCCGCCGCAGAGAAGACCAGCTGGTTATGCGCATCCATAAACTCGTTTTCTATGAGCGGCATTTTGCCCCGGAGAAAGGCGCCGTATCCGATGGCCAGGCGGCTGCTTCGCCGCCCCATCTGGATTTCCACCTCGTCCCGCTCCCCAAACCAAAAGCGGATGCCCGTCAGCCCCAGGTAGTTGGGCGCCAGGGCATATTCCCTGCCGGAATAGCGCGCGGCCAGCGGCTCCTGCCAGGAGGGCGCCCCCTCTGTTGGAGCGATTCTCGCCTCCCCTGCCAGCTGCGCCAGTTCCCGCTCTGCCGCCGCGTCTGCGTCCCCTTGGCCGACTGCCCTGGGGAATTTCTTGCGCAGTATTTGCAGTGCGCGCAGATATTGCATACTCCCGCCCAGCAGCACGGCTACGGCCTGCTGTTCCGGGAACACGACATATGCCTGCCCAAAGGCGCCCACGCCGCTGTAAATTCCCTGCTCACCCTCTACCCAAACCTGATAGCCGAACTGCTCGGGCTGTTTCCGGCCGGGCGTATGGATGAGAATTTGGCATTGGCTCATCTGCCGGATATACCGGGCATCCAGCAGTTGCCTGCCCTGCCAGCGCCCTTCCTGCAGCATAAACTGCGCAAACTTGGCCAGGCTTTCGGCGCAGAGCGAGAGGCCCCACCCGCCGGTGCAGACCCCTTCCGGGCATTTTTGCCATGCGGCATCCGCAATTTCCAGCGGCTCAAACAGGCGCGGGCGCAAAAATTCCAAAAGGTTCTGGCCGCTGATGCGCTGCAAAATGGCCGAGAGCATATACGTGCAGGCAGAGCAGTATAGGAAGCGCTCCCCCGGCGCGTGCTCCACGTATTTATGCAGGAAATCGCCGGCCCAGTCCGTCTGCGGCTGGTAGACAAAATTCTCGTAGGAATAGGGAAAATCGTTTACCACATCGTCCAGATGCGGGTATTTGAAATCGTGCGGCGCAGCGGAAAAGCCCGGCGCCATCATCATCAGATGCCGGACCGTCATGGCCGCCATATTCGTGCAGGGCGGCGACGGCAGTTTATCCGGGAAAAAGGAGACGACCCGGTCTTCCAGCCCAAGCAGGCCTTCCTGAACGGCAAAGAGAACGGCGATGGCCGTAAAGCTCTTGGAGACGGAAAACAGGCTGTGCCGCTCTCCCTTCTCATAGGGCGCAAAATAGCTCTCGTAGATCACCTTTCCCTGGCGCAGAAACATCAGCGCATGCAGACCATACTGCGGCTTTTGCAACTCCCGGCAGAGCTCCAGCAGCCGCCTGGCGTCTACCCCGGCCTGCCCGGGCGCGCACCGCTCAAAATACTCTCTCATGCCCAAAACCTCCTGATTTCTTCCAGTATAGCATAAGCAAAATGCCGCGTCATAAAAAATTCAAAATTTGCGTTTTTCTTGTCTATAATCGGCCGGGGCGCGCGCCGCCCGGCCGCCCTCTGCGCCGCGATGTATACAAAATGTTAAATTTATCGTATAATGCAAATCAAAGTATTCTTATTTAGGAAAGCAGGACTATGAAACAATTTTTGAGAAAAATCAAGCTTTTCTGGAAGCAAATGCTCCTGAACCTGAAACGGAGACGGCGCATTTCCAATTACCGGCGGACAAGCCCCCGGCGCAGAGCCGCCAGCGCCATCAAAAGGGCTCCTCTTTCGGCGCCCAGGCAGCAGGCAGTGCAGGACAAGGCGCCTATCGCCGCGCCCAGAGCGCCCAAGGCAAAGCCGGCCTCTGCCAAAGCCTTTTTCGCGCAGGTTTGGGCCAGCGTTTGCAGTTTCTTTGCAGGCATTCCCGCCTTCTTTGGCAAGATGCCCGCATTTTTCCGCAAAGTGCCGGGGTTCTTACGCAAAATCCCGCAGCTGTTTGCCGCTCTTCCGGCGAAGTTTGCGGCATTTTTCCGTGAAACCCCGTCCCTCTTCCGCAAGATGAGCCGCAAGGCCATCGTCTCGCTGGCGACGGCGCTGGTGCTCATCGCCGCGGCGCCCATCGCGGTTTCTGCGGCGGTCAAAAGCTCCGAACAAAAATCCGAAGAGCAGGCGCAGGCCGCGCTCTCCACTGCCGTGCTCACCGCGCCGCAGCCGGAGGAGCCGCCCCGCCACGCAGAGCCTGGCATGACAAACCCGGTCGTCTCTAAAATTCAGAGCAGGCTTACCGAGCTGGGCTATATGGGCGAGGACGAGCCGACGCTGACCTACACCGAGCAGATCGGCACGGCCGTCGGCCTGTTCCAGCGCAGCAGCAGCCTGGAGCAGACGGGCATCGTCGACGAGGGGACTTATACCGCCCTGTTTGCCGAAGATGCGCCCAAGTATGCCGTCTCGGAAGGCATGGACGGCGACGACGTCACCGAATTGCAGCATCGTCTCTGGGACCTTGGCTATATGAGCAAGGCCACCGGCCATTATGGCAGCGAGACGACGGCGGCTGTCCAGAAATTCCAGGAGCGCAACGGCCTGGCGGTGGATGGCGCCATCGGCGAGCAGACCCGCGAGCAGCTGTATTCCGAAGAGGCCAAGGCCAACGTCCTGGCCAAGGGCGAGGTCAGCGAAGATATCCGCTCCTATCAGAAGCGCCTGAAGAATTTGGGCTATCTGACGACCGAGCCGGACGGCAAATACGGCGACGACACGGTTGCCGCAGTCAAGCGGTTCCAGATGGTCAACGGCCTGATTTCGGACGGCTATATCGGCCAGGAAACCCGGCTGATGCTGCTCTCGGATAACGCGGAGTATAACTCCATCTCCATCGGCGCCAGCGGCGACGACGTTACCCGCATTCAGGAGCGGCTCAAAGAGCTGAAATATATGTCTAAAGTAACGGGGTACTTTGGCGAGGATACCAACAATGCGCTTAAATCCTTCCAGAAGCAAAACGGCCTGACCGTGGACGGGAAGTTCGGCGCGCAGACCAACGCCAAGCTGTTCTCGGACAGCGCGAAGAAAGCGCCCGCCGTCTCGAGGCCGAGCAAGGGCGGAAGCAGTGGTAGCGGCAAAAAGCCCAGCGATCCCGGCTCCTCCAACAGCGCGGGCGTCGAGGCATTTATCGCAGCGGCGCGCTCCAAGCTCGGATGCCGCTATGTGCTGGGCGCCAAGGGCCCCAACCAGTTCGACTGCTCGGGTCTGGTCTACTGGGCGCTGAACAAGGCGGGCGTCAAGCAGGGTTATATGACCTCTCACGCATGGCGCAGCACTTCCCGCTATCAGCGGCTCACCAGCATGAGCAGCATTCGCCGGGGCGACGTCATCGTCTTTAAGATGGGCGCGACCCGCGGGCATGTCGGCATTGCGGTTTCGGGCGACACCATGATCGACGCCTCGACCAGCAACGGCAAGGTTGTCCAGCGCTCCTTCCGCACTTCCTATTGGAATAAATACTTCTACTGCGCATACCGCATCTTCTAGCGCAGAGAGTGCCCAAAAGCCCTGCTTTATTTTCAAGGCAGGGCTTTTCTTTTCCCGGGAAATCCGGCTTCTGGGCAGGAAAAGGCAGGGCGGGGCGCGAATATTAACAAAATCACAAACAGCAGGAGAAAACCATGGCCGAGGAACAGAAAACCATAACCGAAGAGCAAAAACAGCAAAGCCTGGCGAAATTTGAAGAGTATATCAGCCGGGCTGCCAGCTATTATAACCAGCGCGCCGCGGCGCTTTTTGAGCAGTACCATTTAAAGGAGCTGGGCGTGCAGTCCATCGGCTGCGACCTTTCCAAAGGCGTGCTGGCCTTTAAGAAAGATGGCCAGGCGGTGCTCAGTTTTTCCGCACAGCCTCTCTTTTTTTGGGACGAGGCAGAGGGCAGCATCCTTTGGAGCTGGGCAGACGGCAGAGTGGGCGGCGCGCTCAGCGAGCAGATGCTGCGCTTAAAAGAGCTCTATGCCTACACCGACTGGGATATTTTCCTCTCGGATACGGCCGCAACCTCCTCCGAGACAGTGATGGGGCTGGTTGCGCTGTGTATGTATCACCTGGGGGCGCTGGCCATGTTTCCGCTGGAAGTAGACGGCGGAACCATGTTTTTGGCGCTGACCAAAAAGCTTTCCTGATTTTGGCAAATAAAAAGAGGGTATGCAAAAGCATATCCTCTTTTTTGATTGCCCCGGCCTAGATGAGCGGCGCCGCCGGGAAACAGATCTGCACTTTAAAGAGATCGCCGTCTATCTCGATATCGAAGGTGCCGCCTTGGAGCTCGGTCAGGCTGCGGGCGATGGAAAGCCCCAGGCCGCTGCCCTCCGTGCTGCGGGCGGAATCGCCCCGCACAAACCGCTCCATCAGCTCGCCCGGCGAAATATTCAGCCGATCCCTGGAGATGTTTTTCAGCGAGATGGCCACATTCTGCCCGGCGAACGCCAGATCCAGATACACCCGGGTGCCTTTCTGGGCATATTTGCAGATATTGCCCAGCAGGTTATCCAGCACCCGGAAAAGATACCGGCCATCCGCGTAGATATAGGCTTCATCCGGCAGCTGCGCGATGAGCTCCAGCTCCCGGGCGCTCAGCCGGTCGGTATATTCCCCGGCCGTCTGACGGCAAAGCTCGGCAACGTCCGTCAGCTGCAAATCCACCTGCAAATTGCCCGTGGATGCCTTAGATGCCTCCACCAGATCTTCGATGAGCTTTTTGAGCCGCTGAGACTGCCGCTCCAACACCGCCAGATACTCCTGCGCCCTCTCTCCCGGAATCTGCTCCTTCCCCAGCAGATCCACATAGTTGACGATGGAGGTCAGCGGCGTTTTGATATCGTGCGAGACGTTGGTGATCAGCTCAGTTTTCATGCGCTCGCTCTGCATCCGATCTTCCACAGCCCGGGAAAGGCCGCCCCCGATATTGTTGAGCGTCTCGGCATGCCCGCGCAGTGCCCGGTTCATGCCCTCTGCATTGATTTTATAATCCAGCGCGCCGTCTGCAATGCGCTCCCCGCCCCGAAAAATCTCCTGAAGCTGGATGCCGCCGCGGCAAAGCCAGATCAGAACAAAGAAGTTCCCCGCCAGCGTCAGAATCACGAAAAACTCGTTCCCCTCTGCCGCGGCAATCAGCAGCAAAAAGCCATTGGCAAAAAGATAGGCCAGAAAAGTCAGCGCGATTTTCCATGTCAGCTTAAAATTAGAAAATACTTCCCGCAAGCGCAGGGCGAGCCAGCGCCCCACGCGGTATACAACCGCGCTCTGCCACCATTTCCCGGCTTTGAGCCGGGTTGCCATGCTCAGGCAGGCATCCAGCGCCAGCAGCAGCCAGGCCAGGCAGAAAGGCACGGCGCCCAGGAAAAACCCGGAGATCCTGCCGAGATCCATTTGATACAGCACTCTCTCCGTCAAAAATGCCAGCATTAACCCCAGAGTGAGTATCAGCGCGGCAAAGAGATCCAGCGGGATGCGATCCTGCCAGTTTTGCACGATCTCCTCATGCCCGGCCTTATGCCCGGCCGCGCAGAAAAGGAAAATTACCATGCCCAGCGCCCCTGCCGCAAAGATGCCCAGCCAGACGATCATCGAATGCTTTTTGGGCGCCAGCTGAGAATAGAGCAGGTAGCTTTGATAATAATCGTCCTGCGCCGTGATCTCCCGGACAAACCCATATTGATGATACACCGTCCCGTCCGGCATGATATATTCGCCGTAATCCACAGTCTGCTCCGGCTCTCCCTCAAAGTTTTTCAGCAGAATATTGCCGGATTCATCCGCAACATAAAAGCAGTAGTTGGTCTCGCCCTGCATGAGCCGCTTTTCCAGGTATTCCCGAAGATACTCGGCATTCTCCTGCTGCCCATAGCAAAGCTCCAAGTATTCGAAAACCTGCGCCACATAATTTTCTGTGATATTTGCCGCCTGCCGCGAATCCAAAAAGCTCTCGCTCTCATAATAGCCGCAGCCCTCCATATAGGCGATGCCCGAGCCCGCGCACAGGCAGCCCACGACAAAGAAGACGAGCAGCAACAGCGCCGCGATTTTCGCCGGCAGGCTATGCGTCAGTTTTTTCACGTCGAAACCTCTCTTTCAAACTTATAGCCCAGCCCCCATACGACCTTCAGATAGCGCGGATCCGCAGGATTGATCTCGATTTTCTCCCGCAGGTGGCGGATATGCACGGCAACCGTCCCCTCCTGTCCGAAAGCCGGGTCTTTCCAGACGTTTTCATAGATCTCCCGGATGGAAAAGACTTTGCCCGGGCTCTGGATGAGCAGCCGCAGAATGTTGTATTCGATGGGCGTCAGAGAGACGGGCTCCCCATCCACCGTAACCTGCTTGCTCTCGTCGTCCAGGCAGACGCTGCCCACTTCGATGCGCGCCGAGCCGGGCATCTGGATGCCGCCCAGGCGCGTATAGCGCCGCAGATGCGATTTGACCCGCGCCACCACTTCGATGGGGTTGAACGGTTTTGTGATATAATCATCCGCGCCAATATTGAGGCCCAGCACTTTGTCGCCGTCCTCGCTTTTGGCTGTAAGCATGATGATGGGGATATTGCTCGTCTCCCGCAGTTTGGCCGTCGCCGTGATGCCATCCATTTCGGGCATCATCAAATCCATCAAAATCAGGTGAACCTCCTGCGCGGCCACAGCTTCCAGCGCCTGCTTTCCGTTATACGCTTCCAAAACTTCATACCCTTCGGCCGTAAGGTAGATCTTCAGCGCGGATACAATATCCCGATCGTCGTCGCAAACCAAAATATGATACATCACAAACCTCCTGCCAATATGGTAGCATTTCAGATTTTAAAAACACAGTAGGCAAAAAATTGCGTTTCCTTTAAAATTTATTTAACAATCTTCTTTTTTGAGATAAAGCCGCATGGAGACGCCGTCGTCGTTCACCAGCAGCCCGGCCGGCGCGCGCAGGCAGAGGCACACCACATAGAGATCTCCCGCCGCGCCCGAAAGGTTCATGGCCTGAATGAAATACGCCGCCAGAAACCAGGGCCCCTGCGCCAGCGCACAGAGAACTGCCAGCACAGCGCCCCAGATGGCCACCGGCGCCAGGGCAATCACGAGGTAATGCGCCTTGCAGAAATAGGCATCCCCTCTGCCGGCAAAGGCATAAAGGCCGGTGAAGCCATAGTTTGCCTTTTGGCCGCAGAAAATGCGGATGAAAATGCCGTGCACCCATTCATGCGCAATCGGATAGACAAACGTGCCCAGCAACAGAGCCAAAAGCGGCAGCAGCGGCACACCGCCCCAAAGCACCGAGCCCAGCATGGGCAATACGGGCGCCAGCATGGCCAGCATTGCCGCGCCCGCCGCCATATTCAGCCAAAATGCCAGTTTCTTATCCTTCTGCAAATCGATTTCCCGGATGAGCCCATAGCCCTCCGGCAAGCCGATATCACTTTGCGCCCTCATCTGCCTCCTCCATAAGAAAAGCGGCGGGGCAAATTTCCCCGCCGCCTTTGCCCAAATTGCTTTGCGCGCTATGCGTCTTTTTTCTTGCGGGCAAAAACCGCGCGCATGGCTGCGACGCCCGCATAAATTGCGCCCATGGTGGCAAACAGGCCCAGCATGCCGTATGCCATCAGCAGCAACGAATTGACAAATCCGTCCATGTTCTTCTCCTCCTTATGCTCAGCCGAAAATGCCGGATGTTACCAGGTTGATGAGCAGGCCGCCGGCGATAACCGAGGCGATCTGCCCGGCGACGTTTGCGCCGGCCGCGTGCATGAGCAGGAAGTTATTCGGGTCTTCCTCTCTGCCCATCTTATGCACAACCCGGGAGGCCATGGGGAAGGCCGAAATGCCTGCCGCGCCGATCATCGGGTTGACTTTCTTTTTGGTGAAAAGGTTCAGGAATTTCGCAAACAGCACGCCGCCCGCCGTATCGAAGATAAAGGCGATGAGGCCCAGGCCAAGAATTGCCAGCGTCTCCAGATTCAGGAATTTATCCGCCTGCATCTGCATGGCAACCGTGATGCCCAGCAGCAGCGTGATAAGGTTTGCCATGACGTTTTGCGCCGTCTCGGAAAGCGAGCGCAGCACGCCGCACTCCCGGATGAGGTTGCCGAACATCAAAAAGCCCACCAGCGAAACCGACTTTGGAGCGACGAAGCCCGCGATCATCGTAACGAACACCGGGAACATGATCTTGACGATCTGGGGAACATCCCTCTGCTTATATTCCATGCGGATTCTGCGCTCTTTTTTGGTCGTCAGCAGCCGAATGACAGGCGGCTGGATGATGGGCACCAGCGCCATATACGAATAGGCCACGACCATGATCGCGCCGACTTTTCCGGAGCCCAGCAGGTTTGCCACGAACAGCGCCGTCGGGCCGTCTGCCGTGCCCACAGAGCCGATGGCCGCCGCATCCGCCATGTTGAAGCCGAGCAGGGTCGCCAGCGAGAGCGTCACGAAAATTCCAAACTGCGCCGCCGCGCCAAAGAGCAGCATCTTGGGGTTGCTCAAAAGCGGGCCAAAATCGATCATCGCGCCGACGCCGATGAACAGCACCAGCGGGAACAGCTCGTTGGAAATGCCGGCCGCATCCAGCACGTTTAGCACGCCCACTTCCGCCCCCTGGGTGATGGCGCCCGAGAGGGGCAGGTTGACCAGAATCGTGCCAAAACCGATGGGGAGCAGCAGCGAGGGCTCCATCTCTTTTTTGATGGCCAGATAGATGAGCAGCGCCCCGATGAGCCACATCACAACCTGCTGCCACGTAATGTTTGCAAAATTGCCAAATAATACGTTAAAATCCATTTTCCTCTTTCCTCTACTTTTGTATTTCAATCAGGCAGTGTTTCTTCGCTTATTCTAACATTTCCAGCAAAATTATTCAACACACTTCTCTCCTCCTTTGCGGATTTCCCAGCTCTTTGCCCCGCATTGCGAAAATTTGTGAAAAATGCTAAACTAGAGGCAAAGTGAGGATGCTATGAGAAGATACCGCCAACAACCGAAATTTCGCCTGGAAACTTTGTTTAACCGATACACCTATAAATACTGGATCATCGGCGCGGCCGCCGTTCTGCTGGCCGTGGCCGGCGCTCTGTTCTGGAAAAGCGCAAAAAAACTGCGCCCGGCAGAGACGGCCATGTATGCGCAGGAGGAGATCACCATCGGCATCGCCAATTCCCGTTTCTCCAGCCCGGGAGAGGATGGCCTCCCATCCGGGTTCGACCGGGATGCCGCCGAGGAAATTATTCACGCCGTCTACCCGGATGCCAAGCTGAATTTCGTCGTCATCCCGGCAGAAGAAGCCTCCTATCAGCTCAAAATCGGGGAGATCGACCTGGCCATGGGCGAACTGACATATAACGTGCTCAAGACCCAGGGGCTCTCACTTTCGGACGGCTATTTCCGAGACAGCGTCCATGCCTACGTTGCCCAGGGCAGCCCGGTTTCCATCGGCTCGCTGAACGATGCGCGCCTGCTGGTGATGACCAGCGAATTGCAGCGCGCGGATATCCGCAGCGCGCTTTCCGAGCGGGAGATTGCCGCCTCCGAGTTTCTAAACTGCTCCTCCTACCCGGATGCCATCGCCGCCGTCAACGCCAAAACCAGCAATGCCGTCATCGCGCCGCGCTGTAAGATGCAGGAATTCGAGCACGACCTGGTCATGGTGGAAGAGCCGCTCTGCGGCATTTCCTACCGCATTGCCGCCTGGAAGAGCAATTCGGATGCGATTCAGCTTTTCAATGCCGCCATCGCCTCCAAGCGGACAGACGGCACCATGGATGCCATCGCGCAAAGATATGGGCTGGAGCAGTATCAATAGGCCGGTTGGATCGGCGCAAAAAAGAGCAGGCAAGATGCCTGCTCTTTTTTATTCCCGCCCATCCTGCAAAACTACGCACTCCGCGCCGGCTTCATCCAGCGTGGGCAGATAGGGAAAGCCGATGCGGTCCGTGGCGAAAGAGCGCCCGTTGAGATAGGCCAGCGTGTTGTTATTGCCCGTCTCAAACAAAATCCGATACGACCACAGCGCCTGGAATTTGACGCCATAGCGCTTGTTCATCCGGCGGTTGCCGTATTTATCGTCGCCCAGAATCGGGAATCCCGCCCAGGCCATCATGGCCCTGGCCTGATGCGTGCGCCCGGTAACCAGCTCAAGATCCACCTGCGCAATGCCGTCGCCCAGTTTTTCCAGGGCATAGCGCGTTACTGCCGGCTTCGCGCCCCTGGCCGGAGCCGGCAGCACCCGCACTTTGGCCTTGCCCGCGTCTTTGATGATGTAAGCCGAGAGTGTCTCCTGCCGCTTGGGCCTGCCGCAGACGATGGCCTTATAGAACTTGCGCACCCGCCGCTGGGCAAACGCCTCCACCAGCGCCTCATACATATCCTGGTTTTTGGCCACCAGCACCAGCCCGCCTGTATAGTGATCCAGCCGATGGCAGACGAAGGGCATGCGCCCAAAGCGGGGATCGTAGTCCCCGTTTTCCCGCATATATTCCTCGGCCACCGAGAGCAGCGTGGGCTTGCCATCCGGCTTATCCTCCAGGCAGGAAAGGCCCGGGGGCTTATTGAAAATCAGCAGGCCGTCGTCTTCATAGAGCAGGCCGACGTCCGGCAGATAGTCCTTATACTCCTTTTCCACATAGAGATCTAAAATATCGCCGGCCGCCAGCGGGATATCCTTCCTGGCCCGCACGCCGTTGACGCGCACACAGCCCTTGCGCAGCAGGCTTTCGGCCTCGCTTTTTTTCATGGCCGCCAGCATATCCTGCATACAGCTCTTTAAATTTTTCCCATCCTGCCCCTGGGGCACAACTAGTTGTATCATCTTCGTGTCTTGCTGTTTAGTGTATGGTGTTTTTGGCGCAGTCTTCCCCGCATTTGGACGGGAAGCGCGTCTCCTCTTTTTTCAGGCGCATGAGCACATGCTCCTGCCCCTCCTCCAAAAACGGCTCGCCCTCCGCTTGGAAGCCATAGCGCTCGTAAAAGCCTTTGGCCTGCATTTGGGCGTGGAGATAGATCTCCTTTGCGAAATCGAACCCGCGCAGGATCATCAGCCGCGTCATCAGATCCCCGATGGATTGGCCGCGGTATTCCTTCAAAACGCAGATGCGCCCGAGAAACAGCTTTGCGCCGTCGAAATACAGCCGCCCGGTGGCCACAGGGGTATCGCCGTCGAACATCAGGGCGTGCATGGCCTGCTCGTCGAACGCATCCCGGTCTGCCTCCGCCGGGAAGCCCTGCTCCTGCGTAAAAACCTTTTGGCGGATCTCCATCACAGCCGTCAGATCCTGCTGGCCGGTGATCCATTTTCCCGTAATCATTGCTTGCATATGCTATTCATCCTCCCGGAAATCCACTTCCAGGTATTTGGTCTGCTCGCCCTTCCACATGACGTTGATGGTTCCCGTCGGGCCCGAGCGCTGCTTGGCGATGATGATGCTGGCATCGCCCTTATGCTGCTCGTCGTCGGAATAGTAGTCCTCCCGGTGCAGGAACAGGACGACGTCTGCATCCTGCTCGATTGCGCCGGATTCCCGCAAATCCGAGAGCATGGGCCGCTTGTTTTCCCGCTTCTCTGTGGCACGCGAGAGCTGGGAGAGCAGCATGATGGGCACCTGGAGCTCCTTGGCCGCGACTTTGAGCGAGCGGGTGATCTGCGAGATCTCCTGCTGGCGGTTTTCCGAGCGCCGGCCCGTATCCATCAGCTGCAAATAGTCGATGACGACCAGCCCGATATCCCCGACCTGCTGGCGCAGCCGGCGCAGCTTTGCCATCATCTCCGTCGGGCCGATGATGGCCGTATCGTCGATATAGATGGGCGCGCCTTCCAGCGGCACCATGGCGTCTGCCAGGCTGTAGAAATCCTTCTCCGAGAGCGCGCCCGTTCTGGCGTTCTGCGAATCTACCTGGGCTCCGGCGCAGAGCAGCCGCATGCCCAGCTGATCCCGGCTCATTTCCAGCGAGAAAATGGCCACCGGCCTGCCCTCTTTGACGGCCACATGCTCGGCGATATTGAGCGCAAAGCTGGTTTTACCCATGCCCGGGCGGCCGGCCACGACGATGAGCTGGGAAGGCTGGAAGCCCGAGAGCTTTTTATCCATGAGCGGGAAGCCCGTGGCCACGCCCATCAGGCCGTCTTTGGATTTGGCCGCTTTGGAGATGAGCTCATAGCTCTCCATCAGCGCCGTGCGGACGTGCACCAGGCTGCGCTCGGTCTGCTCGTCTGCGATTTTATAGACGAGATCCGAGGCGATATTGAGCACTTCCGCTGCGGGTGCCTCGGCCTTATAGCTTAAATCCGCGATCTCCGCGCAGGCAGCAATCAGCCGGCGCAGGCGGCTTTTTTCCTTGATGATGCCGATATAGACATCAATATTGCGCGTGGAGGGCACGGCCTGGGTGAGATCCGAAAGATAGGTCAGCTCTTCCAGGCTGAGCGGCGCGCCCTGCTCCATCCGCTCGGTTACCGTAACGAGATCGACCGGCTTTGAGAGCGCAGAAAGATCGTACATCGCCCGCCAAATGCGCCGATGGCTCTCCACATAAAAATCCTCTTCCCGCAGTTTTTCCACCGCGGCAAGCACGCAGTTTTCGCTGAGCAGCATTGCGCCCAGCACAGATTGCTCCGCCTCCATGCTGCTGGGGGGGACGCGCCGAATCACCTCTGGCATATGCTCTCCCCTACGCCCGGACGACGTCTACTTTGATGGTCGCGGAAACCTCGGCATAGACTTTCACGGCGACGTCGTACGTCCCGAGCTCTTTGATGCCGCCCGAAAGAGCGATTTTCTTCTTATCCACTTCGATGCCCATGCTCTGCTTGAGCGCCTCGGCAACCTCCGCCGCCGTTACCGCGCCAAACAGCCGGTTTCCCTCGCCGCATTTTGCCTTTAGCTGAACCGTCTTGCCCGAGAGCTTTTCAGCCAGGGCCAGCGCCTCTGCCTTTTCCACGAGTTTTTTATGCTTGGCCGCATCCTGGGCGACTTTGGCCGCGTTCAGGTTCTGCGCCGTCGCCTCCTTGGCCAGGTTTTTGGGGAACAGGAAGTTGCGGGCATAGCCATCGCTGACGTTTACAATCTCGCCCTTCTTGCCCTTCCCTTTGACATCCGCGTTTAAAATAACTTTCATGATAAAAACCTCCTATTATCCTAAGCTTCTATAATTTGATCACCTTGATATGCCTTCTCAGCTGCATTCCCTGCTCCACGGCCCCGGCCGTCATGAGCAGATAGGGCGCCAGCAGATAGAGCACGGCGATGATCGCGCCCCTGCCATAGGGGTTTTTGATCTTCAGCCGCAGCAGAAAATCCACGAACGACATGCCCTCGATGGCGAAAACCGCCGTTACCAGCCCAAAGAGCATATCCCCCATCAGCAGGAGGGATTCCCAGCCAAACAGCGAGGGCAGCATAGACGCCGCAAACAGCAGGATCATGTAGACGCCCTGATCCTTTGGCAGAAAGAACTCGGAGAACGCCGGAACCGGGGAGACTTTGCCGCCGCTCCGCCTGCTCAGCGCCCGGCTGATGAAATACGTCAGCGCGCCGCCATAGACGCAGTAGTTGACGCTTAAAACAGGCAGATACCCCGAAAGCACGGAGCGCAGCGCATTGAGCTGCTCGCCCGCCGTAACATACGCGACAACCTCTTCCATGGGCGTCAGCAAAAACGTCTCCAGCGAAAACGCGCCGGCCGAGATCTCCCCAGCATGGAACAGGCAGTAGGCCAGGCTGGATGCCTGGGCGTCGTTGGCGAAAAGCCAGGCCAGGTAGTCCACGATATAGCTGACGGGATCTTTGCCCAGCAGAAACTGCACGGCCCAGATGCCCGCGCCCACCGAGAGCGCCATCGCCCCGCCCATGACGATCAACCCGTCATACGAGCGGCGCACCAGGCGCACGGCAATAGAGCCCAGCAAAAAGACGGGCAGCGCGATGGCCACCAGAAATGCCCCGCTTTGCCCCAGAAGCAGGCAGGCCGCAAAGCCGCTGAGCACGGCGCATGCCGCGCCCCAGCCAAAGCCATGCCGCGCCCCGATGAACACCCCGGGAATGGCCATGATGGGCAGCGTAATCCAAACCGCCCTGGAGATACAATATAGCGCAATCTGGGCCGCCAGCGCAATGGCAAGCTCTAAAACCGCGCTGCCCAGTTTTTTTGTCGTCGTCTGTTCCACTTCTACCTCGCGAGTGATATATCAATTCTATCTTATCATAACACAACTTTGCCCCCGCCGCCACAATGCCGGCGCAATATTTTTGCGCCGCGATTGACATCTTCGCCCAAACCCGGTAAGCTCTAATCAAAGGAGTTCTTCTCTCCTTCTCTTCTTTGTGCAAAATGAAAAATGAGATGCCTGCTTTGCAGGCGTGCGTGAAAGGAAAAGAGTATGAAGTTTTATGTGCTGGATACGGGATATTTGGATGGCGAAAAAGACAGCGTCGTGCACGATACCAGCCGGGAGCCGGATAAGAGCCTGCTTCCCATGCCTGTGCTGGCCTTTCTCATCGAGCATCCGGACGGCCTGATTCTCTATGATACGGGCAGCAACCCCAAGGCCATGGAGGGATATTGGTCCAAAACCATGCAGAGAAAATTCGCCCTGCACCAAACGCCCCAGCAGCGGCTGGAGGCACAGCTGGCGCTCATCGGCGTGCGGCCGGAAGAGATTGGCCGCGTCATCCTCTCGCATCTGCACCTGGATCACACGGGCGGCCTGCCGCTCTTCCCTCATGCGGACGTCTATGTCCCAAGCGCGGATTATGTGAACGCCCTGCTGACCATCCATTCCAGCTCGGACCCTGAACAGCACGGCGGCTATATCTGGGGAGATTTGACGGCTCCCCTCAAAAAAGTGCACCTGATAGAGGAAGACGGCGAATTTTTGCCCGGCATCGAGATCGTCAATCTGCCCGGCCATACGCCCGGCCTGCTCGGCCTGGTTCTGCACTGCGAAAGCGGCGTCTATCTGCTGCCCCAGGATGCGGCATACGTCTCCGCCAACTATGAGCGGCCGCCCATCCTGCCCCGCAGCCCCTTCGACCGCGCGCTGTATGCCGCCTCCATCGAAAAGCTGCACCATCTCCAGGAGAAATACGATGCGACCATCATCTTCCCGCACGATATCGGGCAGTTCGCCTCCCTGCGCAAAGCGCCGGAGTTCTACGAATAAAGCCATAAAAAAAGAAGCGGAGCTCCGCTTCTTTTTTGTTTGCTCTATACCGGCTTTGGCTCCAAATCCATCGGGTCCCAGTCCAAAATCTCGTAATAATGCCCGCGCACCATTTGCAGGAGCAGCTTTTCCTGCTCATTTCCCAGATCCAGCTGGCAGTATTTGCCGATGGCCGCGTCGATGCCCTCTTTTTCTATGCAGGCGGCAATCTCCATGGAAGCCGCATCCTCCGGGTGGCGGTAGAAAAAGGCATAGGCGATGGCGCGCGTCAGGAAATAGGGCAGAATCCCGTGCTTCAGGCAGCAGAGCGCCGGGCCGGTCAGCCGGTCTTTTCTGGAAAGCTTGCGGATGGGGTCGTTGGCGACGCGGAAAATCGCATCCGGCATACCGTCGGCCAGCATGCGCGACCACCAGTCCTCGCCCTTCTGCGCCCGGGCGCCCAGGGCCAGTTCTTCCCGGGTAAAGCCGTATTCCAGCAAAACCGCCTGGGTGGCCTCTTCCTGGCAGGAATCCACGCATTTACGGATATAGGCGACGCCTGCGCCCTCGTTCGTGTAGGTGAAGCCCCATTTGGCCGAAAGCATGGCCAGCGAGCAGCTGCGCACATTGCCGCACCAGACTTTGGCCACAGCTCTGCCCACCATCTTATCCATCAGCCGCAGGTTGACGCCCTCCGGAATCTCTCCCTTAAACCCTTCTTTATCTACGGGCAAATCCGGGTAATCCGAGGCCCAGACGGCCAGCTCATCCTCGGCCAGCTGCTCGGGCTTTGGAATAAAGCCGCCGCGGTAGGTCAGCGTGCGGACCAGGCCGATATACTTCTCATAGTATGCCTGCTCCTGCGGCGAGAGCTTTGCGCGGATGCGGGAATCGAACTGCTCGAACGCATCGATGACGTTGACGCAGAGCAGCACATCCAGCGTATCCTCTAATCCCAGGGCACAGCGCTTTTTGACGGCATCCGCCAGCAGCTCTGCCAGCTCGGGGAAAGCCCCGGGGTAGGTGTGCAGGGAAGCGTAGTTGGTTTTGCAGAGCGCATCCACGCACTGCTCCCGCTCTGTGGCCGTGCAGAAGGCCTCATAGCCCGAGACTTTCTGCTTTACCGTCTCCCCCGACTGCTCGCCCGTAACGAACAGCGTATAGTAGCCCTGATCCCGCATTTTCTGCGTCTGCACCGGGCTGTGCACCAGAAACGTCAGCGAATAGCCCGCGCTTCCGAATAAATCCGCCAGGTAGCCGCAGCCGATTTTGCCCGCGCCAATCAGCACCAGGTGTTTCTTGCATTTTTCCACTCTCTTTTCTCCTCTCATCCGTTCGGGCAGGGCTAGGCCTGCCTGCTGTACGCCAGCTCCTCATACTGCGCGCAGACCAGCTGCCGCAGCAGCCGCTCCTCCGGCTCTGCATCCGAAAGCCCGCAGTATTTTTCCAGCGCCGCCCCCACGCCGTTTGCCGCGATATACTCCTGCAATTCCACAGCCGAGGCATCCGCATCGTTATGGAAGAAGCACATGAGCGCGATGCTTCTGGCGATGAAATAGGGAAGCTTGCCATGGCGCAGGCAGGCCAGCGCCGGGCCCACCAGCCGCTCCTGCTTTTGCAGTTTGCGGATGGGGTCTGCCGCCACCCGGTAAACCGTGTCCGTATCCTCCGGGTTCATGCTCTTTTCCCACTGCCTGCTGCTATCCTCCTGCGTGCGGGCAGAGAGCTTCAGATCCTCATCCGTAAAGCCGAACTCCGCCTTGATGGCGAAATCGCTCTCCCTTCTGGCCGCATCCACGCAGGCGCGGATATACGGCTGCACGGCGCCTTTCCACAAAAGCTCGTGCCCGGCAAACTGGGTATAGGCGGCAAGCGTGCAGTGCCAGAGGTTGATGCCCCAGAGCTTTGCCGTCAGATGGCCGGTAAAGCGATCCAGTTTGCGGATCTGGATGCCTTCGGGCAGCTCACCCCGAAACGCCTCCGCATCCACGGGCAGATAGGGATAATCCGAAGCCGCAACGGCAATCGGGTCCTCCGCCAGCATTTCCGGGGTCGCCCCGTTGCCGCCTCGATAGGTCAGCGTGCGGATCAGGCCGACTTTCTCCTCCAGATACGCCCGCTCCTCCTCCGTCTCAAGCCGCTCCAGAATGAATTTTTTGATCATCTCGTCCGAGCCGAAGAAGTTGACGCACATCAGAACATCCAGCGTCTTCTGCACGCCGTTTTTCACCCGCAGGCGGATGCCCTCGCCAATCAGATGGCCCACATCCGCGCAGGCGTTCGGGTAGATATGCACAGTGGCATAATCTGCCTGGGCGATGGCCTCGGCGCACTGCTCCTGCTCGGTTACGGTGCAATAGGCCGCATAGCCGTCGATGCGCACTTTGCGCATCTCTCCCGTGGCTTCGCTGGTCTGAAAAATCGTATAATACCCCTGATCGCGCATTTGCTGCGTCTGAACTGGGCTATGCACAAGAAACGTCAGCTCATACCCGGCGTGATAGAGAATATCCCCCAAAAAGCCGCGGCCAATTTTTCCCGCGCCAATCAAAACTGCCTTCTTTGCCATGCTCTTTCCTCCTAATTCCTTTTTGCATTGATGAAATTAGTATAGCAAGAAAATTTCTTTTTTACAACACTAATTTGCAACTATACTCGTATCGTTTCTTTTGGGAAACGCATTTCTGGCCGCCTTTTGCAGCTGGAAATCCCGATCCTGCGCGGCAACCAGCTGTTTTAGCAGCTTCTCTTCGGGGACATCGTCCGAAAGGCCGGAATACTTCTCCATCGCGGCCATCAGGCCATGCTCCCGGATATACTCCTCCAGCTCCACCGCCTGCTCATCCTTCTCGTTGCGGAAGCGATACATGAGCGCGATGCTTTTGGAGATAAAGTAGGGCAGGCGGCCATGGCGGATGCAGGCCAGCGCCGGGCCCACCATGCGCTCTTCCTTTTCCAGCTTGCGGATGGGATCCGCCGCCACGCGGTAGACCGAATCCTTATCCTGCTTCTTTTGCAGCTTTTTCCAGTATTCCTCATAGCGCATATCGTGGCTGCCCTCGCTCAGCTCTTCCAGCGTGAAACCAAACTCCCGGGTAACGGCAAAGAGCGCCTCCTCCCCGGCCTCGTCGATGCACATGCAGCTATAGGGATCCTGCGCCACCCTCCACATCTGCGTTCCGCCCAGGAACTCGGAATACAGCGCCATAGAGGCATGACGCATATTGCCGCTCCAAAGCTTATTGATCAGCCGCCCCTCAAAGCGATCCAGCAATTTGAGCGGTGCATCCGCCGGAATCTCGCCCTTAAACGCCTCCTGGTCCGCAGGCAGATCCTCGCTCCCGCTGACGATGACGGCATTGGGATGTGCCTGCAAAAACCGCTCATCCGGCTCGTAGCCGCCGCGGTTGGTCAGCGTCTCGATTAGGCCAATATTCTTCTCGAAATACGCCCGCTGTTCTTCGGTTTCCAGCTGCTCCAAAATCAGCTTTCTGAACACCTTCGCCGGGCGAATGGAGTTGACGCAGAGCAGCACGTCCAGCGTGCTCTCCTCGCCCTGCTCCACCTTGCGCTTCACCACCCGCGCAAGAAGCTCCGCAATATCCGGATAGGATTTGGGATAGAGATGCACAGAGGCATACTGCGTCTCGCAGAGCGCCTGCACGCACTGCTCCCGCTCCTCGGCCGTGGAATACACCTCGTAGCCCGAGATAAAGCGCTCCTGCATCTCGCCCTCATCCGAAACCTTATAGAACGGGTATTTCCCCTCGCGGCGCATGCTCAGCGTCTGCCGCATGCTGTGCGCCAGAAAAACCAGTTTGTAGCCCCGCGAATAGAAGAGATCCGCGATATATCCCTTGCCAATGTTGCCCGCGCCAATCAGCACGATCTTTTTCTGCATTTTTTATCTCCCCTCTTATTTCCAGCCATGCAAAAAACCCGGCAGCTAAGCCAGCTGCCGGGCCCGCGTTTTAATACTCAATATCGAACGGATCCATCTCGCCTGCCTCGTAGTAATGGCCGACGATCAGCTCCTTTAAGAGCCTCTCGCTGGGCTCATCATCCGAAAGGCCGGAATATTTGGTTACGGCGTCCCAGATGCCGTTCTCGGCAACATAGGCCAGAATCTCGCAGGCGGCCGGGTCGTTCTCGTTTTTGAAGTAGTAGCCCATGGCCGCGCCGCGCGCCAGATAATAGGGCATTCTGCCGTGCCTCATGCAGGCCAGCGCCGGGCCGATAAACCGGTCGCCCTTGGCCAGCTTGCGGATGGGGTCTGCGCCGATGCGGTCCAGCAGGTCTTTTTCCGAGCGATCCACCTTATCCGGGTCAAACCGCTCCTTCTTCTCGGGGAAGATTTCCTTCAGCTCCTGCATGGTGAAGCCAAATTCCGCGCAAAGCGCAAAGTTGGCCTCGCTGGCCGCCAGATCCCGGCAGCGGACGATATACAGGTTGCTGATGGATTCATCGTAGTAGGTATAGCCGAACTTGCGGCCGTAGTAGGCCGTGCAGCAGTGCCGCATGTTGATATTCCAGATTTTCTGCGTCAGGCGGCCTTCCATCTTGTCGATGAGATGCAGGTTCATGCCCGCCGGCGGCTCGCCCTTAAAGGCTTCGCCGTCCGCCGTCAGGTGCGGCGTATCCCCGGCATAGACGGCAATCGGGTCTTTTGCCAGCTGCTCCGGCGTGGGGACCATGCCGTTGCGGTGCACCAGGCATTCCGAGAAGCCGACTTTCTCCTCCAGGTATGCCCGCTCCTCAGGCGTGGAGAGCACTTCGTTAATATAGCCTTTGAGAATCTGCGTGGGCTTTAGGAAGTTGACGCAGATGAGGAAATCCAGCGTCTCCTGGTTGCCCTCTGCGATGCGCAGCTGAATGGCCTTGCCGATCATATGCCCGATGGATTCGCATGCCCCCGGAAACACATGGATGCTGCCATAGTTGGTATCGGCAATCGCCCGGACGCACTGCTCCTCTTCCGTCTGCGTGCAGAAAGCGTCGTAGTTTGAAATTTTGAACACCTCGTCCGGCGCATCCGCGTGCGCCATGTTGACGGTGTAATACCCCTGCTCCCGCATTTTTTTGACGAGCTCCTCGCTGTATTCGAGAAACGTCAGGTGGTAGCCGATTTGTGAAAAGAGATCAGCAAGATAGCCGCGGCCAATTTTACCCGCGCCAATCAAAACAGCCTGTTTTTTCGCCATTGTTTTATCCTCCTATGAAATTCAAATCTCTTTCTTATTATATAACAACCGCCCGGCTCTGTATAGAGCATGGCCCTACGATATTTTTTTACTGATTTCCCGCCGCCAAGCGGCGCATCAAAAAAACGGCCCCGAAAGGCCGTCTTTTGATGCTGTCCAATCAACTGGAGGTTATGCCCCCGCTGACTAGAAAATGACACCCGCCCAAGAGGCAGGTGTCATCTTTCCTAAGCTATATTTTCTTGTAGTAGGGCATATCGAAGCAGTCGCCCTCGTTTACATCGAAATACTGTGCCAGGATGAGCTGGAAGAGCATCTCCTCTTCCTTTTTCGAACGATCCAGCTGGCAGTATTTCTCGATTGCCTTCTCGATGCCGTTTTCCTTCAGGTATTCCTGAATCTCGACGGCCGCCGCATCCTTCGGGCTCTCAAAATAGAACATCATCGCCGCGCTGCGGGCCAGGTAGTAGGGGATTCTTCCATGCTTGAGGCACAGAAGCGCCGGGCCGACCAAGCGGTCGTTTCTGGCGAGCTTGCGCTTGGGATCCTGGGCGATGCGCGTCAGCGGATCTTCCACATCCGGGTTGACGGAAGCGGGATCGAAGCGCTCCTCTGGATGCTCGCGCAGATTCGTCTCCTCCATGCCAAACTCCGTCGCGATGCCCCAGCTGGCCTCTCTGGCGCAGAACGCCGCGCATTTTCTCACATACGGATCGTTCTGGCTCTGCCAAGCCCACTGATAGCCCTTTCTCTGGCCGAAAGAAGCGTTGGCCAGGTGGCTCGTGTTGCCCGCCCAGATTTTATACACCAGCCGCGCCGGCATATGATCGCGCACAGGCAGCTTGACGCCCTCCGGAATCGTGCCCTTCCATTCGTCGCCCACGGGCAGATAGTCGTTGTCGCCCGAGAGGATGGAGAGCTCGTCTTCCGCGCGCATATCGGGCATCGGGTCTGCCCCCAGGCGGTAGACCAGGGATTCCACAAAGCCCACATGCTCCTGCATAAAGGCGGCCTCTGCTTCATTCAGCCGCTCCAGCATATACTTTTTGAAGATATCGCCGGGGTAGACGAAGTTGACGCAGAACAGCAGATCCAGCGGCTCGGTATTGCCGTTTTGATAGCGCAGCTTGACGGCATCGCCCAGCATATGCCCGATGGATTCGCATGCCCCCGGGAAAACGTGAATGCTGACGTAGTTGGTATTTGCGATGGCGTTCAGGCACTGCTCGTATTCCGTCTGGGTGCAGAAAGCGTCATAGCCCCGGATGACCGACTTATCATAGCCGGGCTTATCGCTGTGGCTGCGGAAAACAGTATAGTAGCCCTGTGCGCGCAGTTTTTGCACCAGCGCTTCGGAATATTCCAGGAAAGTCAGCTTATATCCCGCGTCGTTGAACAGATCGGCGATATAGCCCCGGCCGATTTTGCCGGCGCCAATGAGAACGAGTTCTTTTTTTGCCATAGTAATCCTCCTGTTTGGTTTTCAAATCTCCCCTTCAGTTTAACATAAAAGTTTTCAAAAAAAAAGAACCCGGCAAAATTTTGCCGGATTCTTGGTGCCAATCTGCTGTTTTAATAGTTCTTTGCCTCGATCTCGAAATACGCCTTTGCATGCGAGCATACCGGGCAGACTTCCGGGGGCGTCTCTCCCGTATGGATATAGCCGCAGTTTTTGCAGACCCATACCGCGCCTTCGTTTCTGGAGAAAACTTTTCCCTCTTTGATGTTCTCGTGCAGCTTTTTATAGCGCTCCTCATGGGATTTCTCGATCTCGGCCACCATCGTGAATTTATGGGCGATCTCGTCAAAGCCCTCCTCTTTTGCCTGCTCTGCGAACTGGCGGTACATCTCCGTCCACTCATAATTCTCGGTCTTTGCGGAATCCTTCAGGTTCTGCTCGGTCGTGCCGATGCCGCCCATGATGTATTTGAACCAGATTTTCGCATGGGCGCCCTCGTTTTTGGCCGTCTCATGGAAGATAGAGGCGATCTGCTGGTAGCCGTCTTTTTTGGCCTGCGCCTCAAAAAAGCCGTATTTGCCCCAGGCCTGTGTCTCCCCGGCAAAGGCCGCATACAGGTTTTCCAGTGTCTTTGAATCTTTCAGTTCCATAAAAAGTCTCCTTTTGCTTGGTTTGTTTTCCTATTTTTCCCGGTTTTTTGGTTTTCATACGCATAGCGGCGCCGATTTCGCGCATTTTAAGAGGGAACGGAGGTTTTTTATGCAGACAAAGTGGCAAGAGCAGATCGCATCTTTCGACGACCGGATGCGCACGGAAAAAAGTTTCGATATCATCAAGCGCCGGCTGGACGTCCATGGACATACGGCCTATCTTTATATGATAAACGGGTTTGCCAAAGACGACATTTTGGAGAAGGTTACCCGGTTTATGCTCTACGAGACCAACAGCGATATTCCGCAGGATATCACGCCCAGCCAGTTTCTGGAAAAATATATCACATATACCGAGGCCAGCGTCTCGGGCAATTTTGACGACATCTCCCGCCAGCTTCTGACGGGCTCTATCGTGCTGTTTATCGACCTCTTCCCCGAGGCGATTCTGATGGACGCCTGGGCCTACCCCAGCCGGGGCATCGAGGAGCCGGAGGATGAGAAAGTGCTGCGCGGCTCCCACGACGGTTTCAGCGAAATTCTGGTGCAGAACACCGCGCTCATCCGCCGCCGCATGCGCACGGAAGATCTCGTCATGGAAAAGCACATGGTCGGCTCCCGCTCCAAGACCAACGTCGTGCTGGCCTATCTGAATGAAAAGGTGGACCAGGATTTCCTCAAAAAACTGCAGGATAAAATCGATCATCTAAACGTCAATTCCCTGACTATGGCGCAGGAGAGCCTGAACGAGGCGCTGATGGACAAAGGCTGGTATAACCCGTTTCCCAAAGTGCGCTATACCGAGCGGCCGGATGCGGCCGCCGCCAGCATTGCCGAGGGGAGCATCGTCGTTATTATCGACAACACCTCCTCCGTCATGATTCTGCCCGCCTCCTTTTTCGATTTCATGCAGGACAGCAACGACTACTGCTTCCCGCCTGTGGTCGGGACGTATCTGCGCTTCGTGCGCTCCTTCGTCTTTTTCATGACGATTTTCCTGACGCCCATCTGGTATCTGCTGGTCAAAAACCCCGCGTGGGTGCCGGATTGGCTGGCCTTCGTGCAGATCGAGACGCCCAACTCGGTGCCCATCATCGCCCAGCTGCTCTTTTTCGAGTTTGCGCTCTCCGGGCTCAAGCTGGCCTCGCTGAACACGCCAAACTCGCTCTCCAACTCCTTCAGCGTCATCGGCGCGCTGATTTTGGGCGATTTCGCCGTGCAGGCGCACTGGTTCGTGCCAGAAGTCATCATGTATATGGGCCTGGTGGCCGTGGGCAACTTCGCCCAGCCCAGCTATGAGCTTGGCTATGCGTTCAACCTCTGCCGCATCATGCTGCTGGTGCTCATCTGGCTCTTCAATCTATGGGGCATGATCCTGGGCGTCCTCATCATCGTGCTGCTGCTGGCGACCAACAGGACCGTCTCGGGCAAGAGCTATCTGTATCCGCTCATCCCCTTCAACGGCGCCGCCTTAAAGCGGCTGCTCGTGCGCTGCCGCATGAGCAATAAAAATAGTTAAAATCCGCCATGCTTCTCCTTGACAGCGCCGGAGCCAGCGTGTAAACTGATAAACGGGCAAGAAATTCTTGCCCGTTTATCGGCACAGAAGTTAGCCTCGGCTAACACTTTGGAGGAGGCATCGTATGACACTCGACAATCTGCAAATCGGCCAGGGCGGCACCATCGCGGCCGTGGGCGGAGAAGGCGCATTGCGGCGCAGATTTTTGGATATGGGGCTCACGCCGGGCACCAAGGTTTTCGTGCGCAAAATGGCGCCGCTGGGAGACCCCATCGAAATTCACCTGCGCGGCTATGAGCTGACGCTGCGCAAGGAAGACGCCCAGCGCATCCAAATCGCGGATGTGCAGAGCGCGCCCGCCCAGCAGAAGGGAGGCCGCGCATGATCTTCGCACTCGCCGGCAACCAGAACTGCGGCAAAACCACCCTGTTTAACCAGCTGACGGGCAGCAACCAGCATGTGGGCAACTTCCCGGGGGTTACCGTCGAGCGCAAAGAGGGCATCGTCAAAAAGCACCCGGAGATGATCGTGGTGGACCTGCCCGGCATCTATTCGCTCTCCCCCTATACTTCGGAGGAAGTCGTCACCCGGGATTTTCTGCTGCACGAGCACCCGGACGCCATCATCAATATCATCGACGCGACGAATATCGAGCGCAATCTCTACCTGACGCTCCAGCTCCTGGAGCTGAATATTCCCATGGTGCTGGCGCTGAATATGATGGACGAAGTCCGCGCCAACCACGGCAGCATCGATCTCGGCAAATTTTCGGCCGAGCTGGGCATCCCGTGCGTTCCCATCTCGGCCAGCAAAAACGAGGGCATCGAAGATCTCGTCTCTGCGGCCATCGCCGCGGGCGAGAAAAAGCGGCTGCCCCGGCGGCTGGATTTCTGCTCCGGGCCGGTGCATAAGGCCATTCACGCGCTCTGCCATCTCATCGAAGATCACGCCGAGGCCAGCAAAATTCCCGTGCGCTTTGCGGCGACCAAGCTGGTCGAGGGCGACGAGCCGACCATAGCCGCCCTAAACATCAACGAAAACGAGCTGGATATTGTGGATCACATCGTCCGGGAGATGGAGAGCGATCTGGGCACAGACCGTTTGGCCGCTCTGGCAGATATGCGCTATTCCTATATCGAGGAGCTCTGCGAGAAAACCGTGGTGAAAGCCCAGCAGAGCCGGGAGCAGCTGCGCTCGCTCAAAATCGACAGCCTGCTGACGCACCGCATCTGGGCGCTTCCCATCTTCGTCGCCATCATGTTCGGCGTATTTTGGATCACGTTCGGCCCCATCGGCATTTTCTTCCAGGATTTGCTGGCAGAGGGCGTTCAGCTGGCCATCGACGGCTTTGAGAGCCTGCTCATCTATGCCGAGATCAACCCCATTTTGCAGTCTCTGCTCATCGACGGCGTCTGCGCGGGCGTGGGCAGCGTGCTCTCGTTTTTGCCCGTCATCATCATCCTGTTTTTCCTGCTCTCGCTTCTGGAGGACAGCGGATATATGGCCCGCATCGCCTTTATCATGGATAAACCGTTGCGCCGCCTGGGGCTTTCCGGGCGCAGTTTCGTCCCCATGCTGGTGGGCTTTGGCTGCTCTGTCCCGGCGATTTTATCCACGCGCACGCTCTCCTCGGATCGGGATCGCAAGATGACCATCCTGCTGGTTCCCTTCATGTCGTGCAGTGCCAAGCTGCCCATCTATGCCATGTTTGCCGCCGCCTTCTTCCCGGGCTATGCCGCGCTGGTTACCATCGGCCTTTACATATTCGGCATTCTGGCCGGCATCATAGCCGCACTCATTTTAAAAGGGACCAAATTCCGGGGCAACCCGGTTCCCTTCGTCATGGAGCTGCCCTCCTACCGCCTGCCCTCGGCCAAAAGCGTTACCCTGCATATGTGGGAAAAGGCCAAGGATTTCCTCAAAAAGGCGTTCACCGTCATCCTGCTGGCGACGGTCATCATCTGGGTTTTGCAGAGCTTCGATTTCCGTTTCAACTATGTGCAGGATAGCGAAGTCTCCATGCTGGGCAGCATCGGCAAGCTCATCGCGCCCATTTTCGCGCCGCTGGGCTTTGCGGATTGGCGGGCGGCCAGCGCGCTGATTACCGGTTTTTCCGCCAAGGAGGCCGTGGTCAGCACGCTCTCCATCCTCACGGGCTCCTCGCTGGAGACGCTGCCCGCGGTTCTATCCGGCATGTTCTCCCCGCTCTCGGCCCTCTCTTTCCTGGTTTTCACGCTGCTCTATACGCCCTGCGTTGCGGCAGTCGGCGCCATGAATCAGGAGCTGGGCAAGCGCAGCTCCACGCTGGGCGTCGTGATAACCCAGTGCGCGGTGGCATGGCTGGCGGCATTTTTGGTCTATACCATCGGGCTCATTCTGGGATTTTAGCCCAGCGAAAGGATTCTGCATGAATATCTGGGATTATCTGCTCATCGCCGCGCTGGCCGCCGCCTGCTTTTTCGCCTGGCGCTTCGTCAGAAAACACGGCGCGGGCTCCTGCGGCGGAGACTGCTCGGCCTGCGCTTTCTCTGCCCAGTGCAAAAAGCGGCCCAAAGGCAAAAATCCCGAGGAAAAATAGAGCAAAAATGCGGCGCAAGTTTTCCGGCTGGCGCCGCATTTTTTTGATGGCCAGCATCGGCCTGCCGCTCAACCAGCGGTTTACCCGTGGAAACTGGCCGTCGGTTGCGTTTGCAAAAGGGAAAGCGTAAGATAAGGGCAGCAAGGAGGGAGCATTATGGCAATCAGGCATATGGGAGAGCGCATCCGCGGTTTGCGGACGGCGCTGGGCATGACGCAGGGTGATTTGGCAGAGAAAATGAACGTGACGGACAAAGCCGTCTCCAAATGGGAGCGGGGGTTATCCCGCCCGGATATCGATTCTCTCCCCAAGCTGGCGGAAACCCTTGGGACGACGGTTCAGGAGCTGTGCAATGCCCCGGCAAAAGGGCGGCGCACCCGGGCGGAGGAACTGCTCGGCATTGCTTTGCCCGGCATCGGCCTGGCGATGGGCATCTGCGTCGTGGTTACGTCCATTCTCGGGCAGGCAGACGCCGCCCAATCCACGGCTCTGCTGGGCATCGGCATGAGCAGTCTCGCTCTCCACTTACTCAGAACAAGGCAGAACGGGGAAAAATAGCGCGGGCAAAGAAAAAGGAACTGCATCCTGGCAGTTCCTTTTTTTGTTCTTCCCACGCCCGGGTTGCTACTTCCCGCTCTCTTTTGCCGCCTTTTGCAGAAAAGCCTGAAGCTCGGGCCAGCAGCGCTGGGCATCGGCATAGCCCTCCTCATAAAGCGCCCAGAGTTTTTGGCGGTTTTTCTCCACCCGGCCAATCTGCACGGGGTGCCTCGGCTGGATGAGAAAGGCGTTGCCCTTCTCCTTCTCCTGCCTGGCCAGCTCCAGCGCCTGGTTATAGCGGATATGCCGGGTGCGCGTCGCCTCCACCAGGCCAGGGTATTTGCGGTATTTCATGGCAATCAGCCCCATGGCCCGGTTGGGCCCTTTGGCATAGCCGTCGTGCTGGGTTAGGATGAGGACGTTTTTGCGGTTGCCGTCTGCCATGGATTTTTGCAGGGGAATGCTATCCGCCATGCCGCCGTCCAGGTATTTTTGCCCATCGATTTCCACCATCCGCGCCAGCATGGGCAGAGAACTGCTGGCCTGCACTTTGATGATATCCCGCTTCATATCCAAAATGGGCAGGTATTCAGCCTGACCCGTCCGGCAGTTGGTAACGGCGGCGAAAAATCGCGTGGGGTTTGCGGCATAGGCGGCGTAATCGTATAAATTCAGCTGGTTGGGGATGATGTTATAGAGCATATCCGCGCCGAACAGGTCTCCCGTTCTAATCAGGCTATGGAGGCTGCAATAGCGCTTATCGCCCAGATAATCCAGATTGATGGCCACGGCGCGCCCCCTCTGGCCGGAAAGAAAGCTGCAAAGATGCCCCGCCCCGGCCGATACGCCATAGGCCGCCGCAAAGCAGAGCTTTTTATCCAGGAAAAAATCCATCACGCCCGCGGCATATACGCCGCGCATCCCGCCGCCTTCCACAATCAGAGCTGCCGATTCCATTTGCTTCTCTCCCTTTCTTTTTGAGCAGTATAGCACACGGCTGCCGCGAATGCAAACCGCTGCCTGCGCGTTTTCCGGCGCTTTGGGGAAAGAAAAAAGCAGAGCGCACTGCCCTGCTTTTTTGCGTTATTTGAGAATATAGACTTTCCAGCTGCGCTTGACGCCCCAGTTTCTGCAATCGCTCTCGCTGTACATAAACAGGTCGAACTGCGTATACGATGCGTTGCGGAAGCCGCCGGTATCCTCGATGCGCCCGTATCCGTATCCCGGGACATAGACCTTGGTTCCATACGGGAAGCGTTTGGGGTCTGCGGCAATCGTCCCCATGCGGGGATAGGTGCCCGTGGCGGTGGCGTTGCCCGTATCCGTATAGGCCGTAATCTTATCGATGACCACCGTCTTTGCGATGATAGAGGAGGCCGGCGGCGCCGCCTGGCCATGCTCATAGAGGTTGCCCTGATGAATCTCATCCACCGAGGGCACGCTGGTGCGCTTGCCCGAATCGTCCGTCGGCTCGCTGGCGGCATCTCCGCCGCCGGTGGGGTTGCTGGGCTTGCTGGTGGAAGAAGGCTTTTGCGGCTTGCTCACCGGGGCGACGTACGTCCCGATATGGACCACCTTATCCACCGGCTGCTTGACGACTTCCACGCCAATCTCTGTGCGCGAGACCTCGATGCCGTTTTTATAGACGATTTTGATGGTATGCCGCTGGAGGCCGTTTTCCCCTTCGGTCACCACCTGCTTCTTGCCTTTTGCCAGCTTGGAATCGCTCTTGGTGATTTCCTTGTAGTAGAGCGTCTCGTCTTCCGTGATGGTCTGCTCGGTCACTTTGATGATGTTGATGGTCGTGCCCGAGCTGACATACGAGCTCATGGCCGGGTAGACTTCATCGCTCTCGCTGACCTCTACGCCTGCCCGCTCCAGCGCCTCCTGGACGGTTCCAGCCAGCAGCTTAACCTGCGTCTCCTCACCGCCGTTGACGATGGTCAGCGGCAGCGCCCGCCGGATGACGATCTCCATGCCGTCGGCAATGGGTGTATCCGCAGCGACTTCCAGCACATCCCCTTCTTCCAGGATGATCTGGTTCTTTTCCAAAAACTCGCCCACCGTCTTGGCCCGGGTATCCGCCGAGACGATTCTGCCCGTATCGTTGACGGTAATCTGCGCCTTGGGCGGCTCCAGAATGCCGGATGTGCAGACCAGCGTGATGGCGATGAGCGCCGCCGCGCTTGCCGCGACGCTGACATAGAACCTGCGGTTATCCCCGCCGGCCTCATAGCCCCTTGTAAAGCTTCTCAGGCCAGCTTTGGCCTTGGCGAAAAAGGCGCCTACCCTGCCCGCCGCGCTTTGCAGCAGGCTCATCAGTTTGCCCAGTTTTGCTTTCTTTTTCTCTTGTGCTCGTTTCTTGTCGGCGAGGGTGAGCTCCCGCTCTGTAACCGTCGGCAAATTTGCGCGGTAGAGGATGCCCGAATAGACATTCTCTTTTTTTACAGAGACGTTCCGCTCTCTTCTCCTTTTCATAAAATCCTCCGAAACTTTCATTTTTCAGTGCAACAAGTATATACCGGCCGCGGTAAAATGTCAAATTTTTGCCCATTTAAAGCCATTTTTGGTATAATTGCACTGCATTATTATATACACGGCCTGCCGGTTTTATACCTTTCCGCATTTTGCATTTCCCCCTGATATCGTATATAATAAAAGGAACATTTCAAAAAGGATGCCTGCAAGCGATGAAAAAAATCTCGTTTTTCCTAGCCATACTCCTGCTGCTCTGCCTGGCGCTGCCAGCCTGCTCGCTCGGGGGGACTGCGGAGGACGTCTCCGCCGCCTATGCCGCCGCCATTTCCGCTCTGGATTTCGAAAAGGCGCACGGCTGTCTTTGGGCCAAGGGCGACAGCGAAGTTTCCCAGGAAGATTTCGTCCGTAACTATGAATATGTCGTATCTGCGCTGGGCGTGAAAAGCATCGAGGTTTTGGATCGGCAGATTCAGATAGAGGGTGACGCCATCTACCTGACCTTCCGCCTCTGCTATGCGGCGGATGCCTTCACCATCGAGCACGAGGTGCGCACCCGCATCATCAAGGATGAGGGCGTCTACCATATTCAGTATTCTCCCGAGCTCATCCTGCCCGGCTATGCGCTGGATAATAAGCTCTCCATCCTCAAAACCAAGGGCAAGCGCGGGGAAATTTTCACCGCAGACAACGCCTGCGTCGCCCAAAACAGCTATTCGGATACCGTCGTCATCTCCGTGCAGGAGGGGCAGGATATCAACGCCATCATCTCCTCTCTGGGCACGCTGGTCGGCATGGACGACGACGCCAAGTCCCAGCTGCGCCAGCGCTATAACTCGGCTGTGGACAACCATTACGGCACTGTCGTCGCCTATACTGCCCCAAAGGACAGCCTTGCCAGCCTGGAAGCGCAGATTTTGGCCATCGACCCGTCCCTCAGCATCGACCGCTCTTCCGTAACCCCCCAGCGCTACTACCCCTACGGCTCGCTCTATGCGCACGTGGTGGGCTATGCCTCCACGCCAAACGAGAAGCAGCTGGCCGAGCTGGAGGAGAAGGGCTTCGCCGGGGCGACGCTGGTGGGCAAATCCGGCATCGAGTTGAAGTATGACGAATACCTTCAGCCCAAAGACGGCCTGCGCGTCAACATGTATACCAAAGACGGGCAGTACGTCTCCACCATCTATGAAAACCCCGCGGAAAACGGCGCGGATATTTTCCTGACCATCAACCACGATTTGCAGCAGCGGGCCTACTACGCCCTTTCCAGCAATCTTCTGGAAAACCAGACCGGGACAAGCGTCGTCATGGATCCGACGACGGGCTTCGTGCAGGCCATGGTCTCCCTGCCCTCCTTCGATGCGAACATCTTCTCCTTCCCCGTCTCGGACGAGGTGTATAACCAGTTAAACAGCGAGGAGGCGGGCGCGCCGCTCTTCCCCAAGGCCACGCAGGGGCTCTATCCCCCGGGCTCGCTCCTAAAGCCCTTTACCATCGTCCCCTCCCTGGAAAACGGCATTGTGGATGCAAGCACTGTGTTCCCCTATGAGGTTACGGGCAATTCCTGGAAGCCGGACGGCGTCTGGTACTGGGACAGGGTTACCCGCAACGAAACGCCGGACGGGCCGGTCAACCTGGAGATGGCCTTCCGCTTCTCGGATAACATCTATTTCTCCTGGGCGACGCTCAACCTGGGCCAGGAGAAATTTCTGGAATATATGAACCGCATCAGCATCGACACGGCCATCCCCTTCGATTTGCCCACGGCCAAGGGCAACCTCATCAACGAGGGCACGGAAATCAACCGCAAGCTGGTTTCGGATATGTCGTTCGGCCACGGCGAAATTCTGCTGACGCCCGTTCAGGCGGCCAGCATGTATACCGTCTTCCAGAACAACGGCGATATGCTGGCCCCCAAGCTGGTGGGCAGCATCCGCAAATATTCGGATGCACTGCACTATGAGACGCTCTACCAGGCCGAGCGGGAGGTTTACATGCAGGGCATCATGCGGCAGGAGACCATCGAGACGCTCCTCTCCTGCCTGAGAGCGGTCGTCAAATCCGGCACGGCGCAGTCTATCCAGATTAAAGACGTTCCCATGGCAGCCAAGACGGGCACAGCCCTGCGCGGCGCGGAAAAGACAGAGAAAATCTCCTGGCTGGCGGCATGGTGGCAGGATGCCCCCCAGGGCAACCGATTGGCCGTTACCATGATCGACAGCCCCAGAGGCATGATAGACCATAAACACGCCGTTACAAAAGAATTGCTGCGGCCCTGATGCCGCCTTGCAGGAAAAAAGCCGCCGGGAGACCGGCGGTTTTTTTCTGCGCCGCCTTGCCCGAGAAAAATTTTCCTCCGCTACTGTTGTTCTTTGCCAAAACATGCTATAATAGTGTTATTACCCATGGCGATTGCCATACAAATGAATATCAGGAGGGTTCTTCTATGAAGCTTAAAGAGATGCTCAAAGAAAATGGATGCTATGCGACGTTTGACAATATGGGATTCGGCGCAGAGAAAGTTTTAGGCGGCCTGACGGAAGAGGCCAGCGAGCAGTACTGCAAATATCAGTGGTTCGACGGCAAGTTCATCGTGCACGCGGTTCCCACGCCGGATATGCTGGAAGCCGGCTTCCCCTGGGAAGAGTGGTATAAAGACCCGAATACCGGCTCCTACGAGCACCACGTGCTTTATCTGAAAAAGACGGATAAATGCGACATGACCTTCGACGGCACCAACCTTCCCCCGGAAGACGGCCATCCCGATCCCACCAAAGGCCACTTCTGGTATCTTTACAACGATGAAGATGCCCGCCTGCTCTATGCGAGATAATGAAATCAAAAAGAGGATGCAGCTGCATCCTCTTTTTTCATTTCAGGAAAAGCTCCTTTTTGCCGTTTGGGGCATTCCCTGCCATCTGCACCGCCGAAAACCGCATATTCCCTTTGCACACGCCCATCAAAAAAGCGCCGGAAAACCGGCGCTCTCTTTAAAATCCAAACAACGCTCTGGCATTGGCGTTTGCCGCCTGCACAACCTGCTCCACAGAAATGCCCTTGATTTCTGCCAGCTTTTCCGCCACATAGCGGGTGTTGGCCGGGTTGTTGCGCTTGCCGCGCAGGGGCACCGGCGCCAGATAGGGGCTATCCGTTTCTAGAAGGATGCGATCAAGCGGCGCATACGCCGCAGATTCCACACCCTTGCGGTTGTTTGAAAAGGTCAGCGCGCCGCCAAAGCCCAGGTAGTAGCCCAGGTCCAGCAGCGTCCGCGCCGTCTCCACGCTGCCCGAAAAGCAGTGCATGACGCCTCTTTGCCCGGGAAATTCTCCAAGAAGCGCCAGCATATCCCCGGTGGCCTCCCGGTTATGCAGGATGACAGGCACGTCCTGCTCCCCGGCCAGCGCCATCTGCGCGCGCAGAACGCGCTGCTGCAATTCCCGCTTTTCCGGGAACCAGTAGTAATCCAGCCCAATTTCGCCGATGGCCAGAATTTTCGGCTGAGCCAGCAGAGCGCGGATGCGCTCCGGCGTTTTTGCATCAAAGCGCTCGGCATCCGTCGGGTGCACGCCCACCGCGCCGTAGATCAGCGCATAGCGCTGGGTCAGCGCCAGAATTTCCTCAAAATCTTCCGGAGCGGAGGCGCATTCGATGACCGCCTCCATCTCCTCCGAAAGCGTTTCTATCAATTCCCCGCGATCCGCATCGAACTTTTCATCCAGCAAGTGCGCATGCGAATCGATTCTCTTTGGCATCTGCATTTTTTCAGCCCACATCCAGCCCATCGGCCATGGGTTTATCCGTGGTCAGAAGAGCCAGCTCATCCCCATCGCCCACGGCCAGAATCATGCCCTGGGAGAGCACGCCGCAGAGCTTGGCCGGCTTGAGGTTTGCCACGATGACGATGCTCTTGCCCACCATCTGCTCTGCCGTATACGAGCCCCGGATGCCCGAGACGATGGTGCGCTGTTCGCCGCCCACCTGAATGGTCAGCTTGAGCAGCTTGCGGCTTTTCTCGATGTTCTCCGCCGCCAGCACTTTGGCCGTCTTGAGCTGAATCTTATCGAACTCGTCGATGGTGATTTCAGGCTTTACTTCCTCTGCCTTTGGCTCTTCGGCCTTCTCAGGCGCCGCAGGAGCCTTGTTCATGGCTTCCAGCTCTGCCAGCTCTTTGGCGACGTCGATGCGCGGGAAGAGCGGCGCGCCTTTGCAGACCTTCGTCCCCTCGGGCAGGCCGCCATACTTCTGCACGCTCTGCCAATCATACTGCGCCGCATCCACGCCCAGCTGAACGCGGATGTTCTCCGCCGTATCCGGCAGGAAAGCGGCCAGCAGAACGCCCACAATGCGCAGGCCCTCGGCCAGATGATACATCACGGTTGCCAGGCGGGCTTTGTTGGCCTCATCTTTTGCCAGCGCCCAGGGGGCCGTGATATCGATATACTTGTTGAGCGAGCCGACGTATTCAAAAATCGCCGTCAGCGCGTCGGCAAATCTCATGCCGTCCATCAGCTCTTCCACTTTGCCCGGAAGCGCCGCACCCATGGCCGTGATGGGATCATCCTGCTCGGCATTGGGGCAGGATGGCGCGCCGATCACGCCGCCGAAATATTTCTCGATCATGGCCACCGTGCGGGAAAGCAGGTTGCCCAGGTCGTTTGCCAGATCCGAGTTGATGCGGTTGATGAGAATCTCGTTGGAGAACAGGCTGTCGCTTCCAAGGGGCATCTCCCGCAGCAGGAAATAGCGCAGGGCATCCACGCCGTAGCGCTCTGCCAGCTTGACCGGGTCGATGACGTTGCCCTTGGATTTGCTCATCTTGCCGCCTTCCAGAATCACCCAGCCATGCCCATAGACCTTCTCGGGCAGCGGTAGGCCCAGCGCCATCAGCATGATGGGCCAGATGATGGTATGGAAGCGGATGATCTCCTTGCCCACCAGGTGCACATCCGCCGGCCAGTACTTCTTAAACTTGGAATCGTCTTCCGAAAGATAGCCCAGCGCCGTGATGTAGTTGGAGAGCGCATCTACCCAGACATAGACCACATGCCCTTCGTCGAAGGTAACCGGGATGCCCCATTTGAAGGAGGTTCTGGAAACGGCCAGATCCTCCAGGCCGGGCAGCAGGAAGTTTTGCAGCATCTCGTTGCGCCGGGAGACGGGCTGAATGAAATCCGGGTGATCCTCGATGTATTTGATGAGCCTGTCCGCATATTTGGAGAGGCGGAAGAAATAGCTCTCCTCCTTGGCCTTCTGCACGGGCCGCCCGCAGTCCGGGCATTTGCCGTCCACCAGCTGGCGATCCAGCCAGAAGGATTCGCAGGGCGTGCAGTACCAGCCCTCGTATTCGCCTTTGTAGATATCGCCCTGGTCGTAGAGCTGTTTAAAAATTTTCTGGACGACCTTCTCATGGCGCGGCTCTGTGGTGCGGATAAAGTCGTCGTTGGAGATATTCATGAGCCGCCAGAGATCCTGAATGCCCGCCACGATGCCATCGACATACTCCTTAGGCTGCATGCCCTTCTCCCTCGCGATTTTCTCTATCTTCTGGCCATGCTCATCCGTCCCGGTCAGGAACATGACATCATAGCCCGTCTGCCGCTTGAAGCGCGCCATGGCGTCTGCGGCCACTGTGCAATAGGTGTGGCCGATGTGCAGCTTGTCGCTGGGGTAGTAGATAGGCGTTGTGATGTAAAACGTTTTCTTACTCATGGTTTCTCCTTCTGGCGCACTGCGCCCATATTTGAAACGACCGGCAAGGCCGGATATCGTTTTCTTCCAAATGGCTTGTCCCAGGCTCAAAAAATTCGATGCCGTAGCTTTTATTATACTCCAAGCCGCCTTTTGAGTAAAGCAAAAGCAGGCTTCCCGCCTGCTTTTTGCCCAAAAAACTTGAAACACTTAGAAAAACCTGCAAACCAGGCAGGAGAGCGCCAGGCCGAAGCAATCCGAGAGCAGCGCCGCTGGGATGACATAACGCGTCTTTTTCACGCCCACGCTGCCCATATACAGGGAGACGACGTAAAACAGCGTCTCCGCGCTGCCCATATAGACGCAGGCCACCCGGCCGATATAGCTATCCACGCCGTATTCTGCCAAAACTCCGGCCAGAAGCCCCAGCGTCCCGCCGCCCGAAAAGGGCCGCAGAATCGCAATGGGGACGACCTCAGGCGGGATGCCCAGCGGCCCCAGGACGGGCGCCAGCAGCCTGCCCACCGCCTCGAACAGCCCGGAAGCCTTGAAAATTTCCACCGCGAATACCATGGCGACGACATAGGGCATGGTCTGGAATACCAATGCCGCGCCGCCCTTGGCTCCCTGGGTGAACGCCTCATAAGGGTCTCTTTTCTTCGCAAAGGAATAGCCCAGCGTCAGCAGGATGAAGATGGGCAGGGCGGCCGTGGAGAGCCAGCGCAGGGCGCTCATGGCCGCCTCCCCAGCGCGGCGCAGACTCTGGCCAGCAGCACCGTGAAAACCGCCGTTACCACCGAGACGACCAGCGTGGGCAGTGTAACCCAGGAGGCATCTGCCGAGCCGCAGGCCGAGCGCAGCGCGATGACCGAGAGCGGAATCAGCTGAACAGAGGCTGTATTGAGCACGGCAAACATGCACATATGGTCGCTGGCCCGCTCCTTATTTTTATTTTCTTTTTGCAGCTCCTCCATCCCTTTGAGGCCAAAGGGCGTGGCCGCGTTGCCCATGCCCAGAAAATTCGCCACCATATTCAGCGCGATATAGCTCTTGGCCTTCTGATTTTTCAGGCCGGGAAAGATAAACCGAAGCGGAGCGGCGGCGCGGCGCGCCAGGCTCCTTACGGCCCCGGCATCATCCAGCACGCCCAGCAGGCCCATATAGAGCGCATAGGCCCCGAGCATGGAGAGGCAGAGCTCGGCCGCCGTTTTGGCGCCATCCGTTACCGCGGCAGAGACCGCCTCGCCGTTTCCCGCGGCGATGCCGGTGATAAGCCCGGCCACAATTAAAAATGCCCAGATATATTTCAGCATAGAGTCCCCCTGCTGCAATATACGGGCAAAAACGAGAAAAAATGACAGGAAATGCGCCGTCATTCCTGTGCCATTTTAAAAACACTTTTTGATTGATATTGACGAATTTTATAAAAATCGATATTATTTATTCTATAAACACTAATTTGTCGGAGGTCAGTTATGAAATCTACAGGCATTGTACGTCCAGTGGATACGCTGGGCAGAGTCGTTCTCCCGGTCGAACTGCGCCGCACACTGGATATCGACATCAAGGATTCACTGGAAATATTCGTGGACGGAGAGTTCATCATGCTCAAAAAATACCAGCCCTCCTGCATTTTCTGCGACAGCATGGATGATATCATCTCCTATCACGGCAAAACCGTCTGCAAGAACTGCATCGACAAGCTTGGCAAGCTCTAATTTCCCAGCGTCTTTATCATAATTTCATAGGCTCTGTTCTTATTGATGCCCAGCTGCTGGGCGGCAGTTTTGGCGGCGTCTTTGTTTTTCATACCTTTTTTGGCATAATCCCGGATGAGAAGCGCGATCTCCTCGTCTGGGATTTCTTTTTTTGCCTCCTCCGGCGCCCCGGCCAGCACCAGCACATATTCGCCCCGGGGCTGATGGCCAGCAAAATGCTCTGCCAGTTCCCGGACGCTGCCGCGCAGCACGCTCTCGTGCAGCTTGGTCAGCTCTTTGCAGAGGGCCATCCGGCGATCCGGGCAGATTTTCGCCAGCTCGCTCAGCGTTCGGCCAAGCTGATGCGGGCTCTCGTAGAGGATTGTCGTATACGGATGCGAGCAGGCCGTCTCCATGGCCTGGCGGCGCGTCTTATCCCGGGGCAGGAAGCCCTCGAACACGAATTTTTCCGCCGGAATGGCCGAGACCGTCAGCGCGGCAATGGCCGCGCACGCCCCGGGTACGCTTACAATTTCAATGCCCCGCTCTGCCGCCAGCGCCGTCAGCGGCGCGCCGGGATCTGAGATGATGGGCGTTCCGGCATCCGTGCAGAGGGCAACATCCGCTCCGCCTTCCAGCAGAGCGAGAATCTCCTCCATGCGCCCCTGGCCGCTGTGCTCATGGCAGCTGATCAGCCGGCCGCGTATCCCAAGGCTGTTTAACAGCGCCAGCGTGCGCCGCGTATCCTCCGCCGCGATGTAGTCTGCCGCCTCTAAAACCTCCGCTGCGCGCCGGGTCATATCCCCCAGGTTTCCAATCGGCGTCGAGACAATATACAGTTTTCCGGCCATGCTAATCCTCCATATGATAAATCGCCCGCAGCTCTGCCGTATAGGCCCCCTGCTGCAAAATATTCAGCTGCGGCAAAACGCGCATTCCCTCGGCCGCATCCCGCACGCCCTTGATCAGAATATAGTTTGGCTCTGCCTGGGCATCCGGGGCAACCATGCGCAAAAGCTTGGGTTCCAGCCTGGCCTGCCGCATCTCGTGCATCACTTCCGCCAGGCGGCCCGCCCGATGGATGAGATAGAACCGCCCGCCCGTCTGCAATAGCCGCGCCGCGCTCTGCACCACCTCATGCAGATTGCAGGCGACTTCGTGCCGCGCGATGCGGATGGCCTCCTGCTGGCTCTGCCCGCCGGATCCCAGCTTATCGTAAGGCGGGTTTGCGACCACAGCCTGCACCGGCGGAATTTTCTTGGAAATTTCCCGGAAATCCCCTTCCAGAATGCGGATGCGCGCCTCTAACCCGTTTAGGGCGACGTTCCTTCTGGCCAGCTCTGCCGCGGCCGCTTGCAGTTCAATGCCGATGAAATTGGCCGCACATCTTCCCGCGAGCAGAACGGGCAGAATGCCGCTGCCCGTCCCCAGATCCACCACCGTCTCGCCCTTTTTGGCCTGGGCGAAGGAGGCCAGCAGGACGGCATCCGTCCCGAAGCGGAACACGCCGTCGTTCTGGAGAAACCGCAGGCCTGCAAAGCCCAGATCCTCTATCTTTTCCATATTTTCCCTAAATAGAAAAGCCCGTGCTCACGCGCGGGCTTTTTTTGCCTTTCCAGCTTTTTACTCCTCGACGATTGCATCGTTGGGGCAAGTTGCTGCACAGCTGCCGCATTCGATACATACATCCGGATCGATCACATAAATATCGTCGCCCTCTTTGATTGCCTCAACGGGGCAAGCCTCTGCGCAAGCGCCGCAGCTAATGCATTCGTCTGTAATTCTATATGCCATGGGAAAGCACCTCCTATAGTATTGACGCTTTTATTTTATCATGCTTCTACTAAAAAGCAATATCTTTTTTCAATTTTCTACATTTCTCCTTTTGGGCTCTCCTGCCGGCGTTCCGGCCGAGGGCCGCGGGGCGGCCTGCTTCCCCTTCTGGAGCGCTCCTGGCGGCGCGGCTTTTCGGCCTTTTTCTCCTCCGCCTTCTCGGCCCGGGCGGGCTCTTTGGCCTTTGGCGCCTCGTTGCCTTTTTCCGGAGCATCCTGCTTTTCCGGCGGACGCTTGCCCCGGCGCTGGACGGTAATTTCCCCGACGGGGTATTCGCGCACATCGAACTCATCGCCCACCGCGATCTTCACCTTCACCAGCTGCCGAAGCGGGTTGGACTCCATGACGACGCCTGCGCCGTCCGGCGTCTGCACTTCGCTGCCGTTGCGGGGCAGAATGGCTGCCAGCTCCTTATAATACTCATGCTCATACCCCAGGCAGCACATCAGCCGGCCGCAGAGGCCGCTGATCTTGGTCGGCGAGAGCGAGAGGTTCTGCTCCTTCGCCATCTTGATGGAAACCGGCTGGAAATCCCCCAGAAATTCGGCACAGCAGGCCGGCCGGCCGCAGGGGCCCAAGCCGCCCAGCATTTTGGTTTCATCGCGCACGCCGATCTGCCGCAGCTCGATGCGCGTTTTGAAGACAGACGCCAGATCTTTGACCAGCTCCCGGAAATCCACCCTGCCCTCGGCCGTGAAATAGAAGACGATTTTGCTGTTGTCGAAGGTATATTCGACGTTGATCAGCTTCATATCCATGCCGTGCTTTTTGATTTTCTCCTCGCAGACGGCAAACGCCTCTTTTTCCTTGCGCTGGTTTGCCTCTATGCGGGCATAATCTTCCTCATCTGCCCGGCGGATCACCGGCCGCAGAGGCTTTTGCAGCTCTTTTTGCTCGATCTCCCGCGCGCCGATGACCACCTCGCCAAACTCGATGCCCCGGGACGTCTCTACAATGACGCCCTCGCCCGCCTCGAAGGGGATGCTCAGCGGGTTGAAATAGTATATCTTGCCGGCCTTTTTGAACCGGACTCCTATCACCTTGTCAGACACTTTTCGCCTTTACCTCCAATATATCAAACAGCAGCCCCATGATGATGAGCTTGCTGCGCACCTGCGGATAGCGCCGCTTTCGCTCACAGCGCTCCAATGCTAGTTTCATTATACCGTAGAGTTGCGCCTTTGTAAAACTGTGGGCCAGAGTTTGCACTGTGCCCGGATCATCCGGGTTCATCAGCTGCAAATTGCCCGCCTGATAGTAGATCGCGTCGCGCATGAGCGTAGCGATGGCGTAGAAAACCTCGTCCATGCGCGCTTCCTGGCGCATGATCTCCTTCTCCATCTCGAAAACAGAGGGGTTCTTCTTAGTCGCCAGGCGGATGCAGACTTTTGCCGCGCTCTGGCGCACTTCCGCCAGCTCCTGATCGCCGGCGATCTTCTGCGCCTGAGCATAGGAGCCGCCCGACCACGCCGCCGCAAAAGCGGCCTGCTCCCCGCCCATGCTCTGCTCCAGCTGGCGCTCCAGCTCCTTTTTGGGAATGGGCCGGATGCGGATTTCGATGCACCGGGAGCGCACCGTGGGCAGCAGGCGCTCGCCCTGGGCCGCAGAGAGCACGAACACCACGCCCGCCGCCGGCTCTTCCAGGCTTTTGAGCAGATAGTTCTGCTCCTGCACGGTCAGGTCGTCCGCATTTTTGAGGAAAATGCACCTTGCCCCGCCTTCCTGCGCCCGGTTGGCCAAAAACTCGGGGATGCGGCGCACTTCTTCCATCTTGATGCCGCCTTTGGCATCGATTTCCAGATAGTCTATCAGGTTGCCGGCCTCAAACTTGCGGCAGGCCAGGCAGGCCCCACAGGCCGTTTTTTTCTCGCAGAAAATCCGCTGTACGATCTCCCGGGCCGCCAGATGCGCGTCTTCCTCTCCTGCCGAGGTTACCAGATAGGCCGCGGCCATGCGCCCCTCTAAGATATCCCGGTGCACAGCCCGCTCCTGCTGCCCTATATACCTTGCCACTGCTCTAAAACCTCGTCCACCTTTTCCCGCAGTTCCGCCCAGACCTGCTCCACGCTCCTGGCCGCATCGATGACGCGGATGCGCTTCTCCTGCTGGGCCAGCCTGTGAAACCCAAAATCCACCCGCTCAAAGAAACCGCGGCTCTCCTGCTCCAGGCGATCCGTGCTCTCCCGCCCCTGCCGGATGCGCTCAAACGAGCGATCCACCTCCAGCAGGAAGAGGAAGGTCGCGTCGGGCAGGCAGTGCTCCTGGGCATACCAGTTGATTTGCCGCACTCTCTCCTCGCCCAGCCCCCGGCCATAGCCCTGGTAGGCGATGCTGGAATCCAAATAGCGGTCGCAGAGCACCACTTTTCCGGCCTCCAGCGCCGGCAGGATTTTCTCCGCGATATGCTGGGTGCGGGCAGCGGCATAGAGCAGCATCTCGGTCTCGGCGGACATCTCCCGGTTTTCCGGGTTCAGCAGGATTTGCCGCACCTGCTCCGGGATGGCGCAGCCCCCCGGCTCCCGGGTCAGCAGCACATCCAGCCCTCTTTGCTTCAAATATTCAGTCAGAAAGGCCAGCTGCGTAGATTTGCCGCAGCCGTCTACGCCTTCCAATGTCAAAAACAATCCTCGTTTCATGCGTATACCACCGTTTTTCTCTCACTAAAATTATATCTGGTATTCAGATTGCTGTAAAGCTGTAAATGTTGCCTGAAGCGCCGGGCGCGGGTCGTTGCACCCTTTTTTGCGCCGCTGGGCCCATCTGCGGGCGCCTTATCTGTGCCCATGCGCCGCCGGCTCCACCTGAATGCAGATTTGGATGACATATTCGCTGGGATCCGGCACGGCAAAGTAGCTCAAAAGCTCGTGCTCATAGGCGTGCCCGCAGATGCGCAGCCCCTGCTCTGCGATATAGGCTTTGAGGGCTTCATAGGAATCGTCCATACTCTCATACGAGCCTCGGTGCTCGATGATGGCATAGCTGCCCGCTGGCTTTTGAAAAAACCGCTCTCCCCCATACTGCCGATCCACCCGGCTGAAATACCAGCTCTCCTTATACCAGCCTTTTTCCAGGTTCTTTTGTTCGATAATCGCCCCGAAGGGAAGCTCATCGCCCACCATATGCTCATCGCAAAACTGGAAGTGATCCCGGATTTTGGGCATGTGGTTCTTGGTCGAGCCCTGCTCGGCCGAATCGATGCGCACGACGATAAGGTATTCCTCCGGGCATTGCTCCACCCGCGCCCGGCCGCAGGCCGCGGCAATTCCCTTCTGCGTGCGCTCCCGGGTATTGGCGATAAAGCGCTGTACCTGGGCAATTTTCTGCTGCTCTCGGGCGAGATAGGCGCTTTTTTCCTCCAGCAGTTTCAGAAAGCCTTCCGGGCTCCTGCGGGCAATATAGTCCCGAATTTCGCCCAGAGTTGCCCCGGCCTTTTTGAGCGCAGAGATGATATCGAACAGGAAAAACTGGTTGATGGAATAATAGCGGTAGCCGTTTTCCCGCACGATCTCCGGCCTTAAAATGCCAACTTGGTCGTAGTGAAAAAGCGTGTCTTTCCGGACGCCGCAAAGCCGGGCGAATTCGCCCGTGGTAAAATAAATTTGTGAATTTTCGTACATAATTCTCTTCGCCCCCTTGACTATTGGGTTACACCATACTCTATTCTAAAGCTAGACGGCCTGAAGTGCAAGGCAAATAAACGAGGAGGATTTATGGATCAAATCGAGTTCCGCCAGGTTACCCGGGCGGACTACGCAAAACTGGAAACACTCATACGAAAGACCTGGGGCGGAAAAACAAGCTATCCCGCGCCCATCGAGCGTGCACTGCGCAAAATTCAGCTCTACCACTATCTATCCGAACAAAACTACAGCTGTCTTGCCATCCGGCAAGGCGAGGTCGTGGGCGTCATCCTGGGCAGGAGCGAGTATCTGCCCTATCTGCCGGGCAAGCTGCGCTGTCTGGCGCCCCTGCTCTGGAACAAGGCAAAACTTTTGGCATACCCGAGCGGCCGGCGCATTCTGCGCAACAATCTGGCCGAAACCCGCGCAGACCGGGCACTGCTGCGCTCCGCAAAGAAGGAGTTCGACGGCGAACTGGTGCTGTTCATTACAGACCCGCGCATCCAGCGGCACGGCATTGGCAGCGCGCTGCTGCGGCGTTTCTATCAGTTCATGCGGCAAAGCGGCTGCCAAAATCTCTATCTTTTTACAGATACCAGCTGCAATTACGGCTTTTACCAGAAAAAGGGCTATCGGCGTATTGCAGAAAAATGCGTCTGCTATCAGAGCGCGAACGGGCCCAAAAAAGAAAATCACTTTCTCTATACCAAGAGCCTAGAGAGCGGCGAATGCCGCAAATAGGGGCATGGAAAGCGCAAAAAGGAGCAAGCTGACTGGCTTGCTCTTTCTTTAAATTGGGCAAAATGGCGTCCGATCTTACATGGGGACGACAAGCGGAGAATACAGCCGCGTGTGAACGGCGGGCATTCTATTTGGCAAAGGATCTCCATCCCTCTGCCAAATGCAAACAGAATCTGCTTTCCTCTGTAGAGGCTAGGCATATTCGCAAAGTACCGCCAGTTACCCGCATACTTTGCAGAGATCGCGCCCGCCTGCCTGGCTGATGGTGCCCGAGTAAATTTTCTTGGAACGTGCAAGGGTCGGGCAGCCGTCAGTCGTGTGATACTTTTTTCCCTTGAGAACCCAGTAAACAATTCTTCCCGAATCGCTTGGTTTGGAAGGGGGTTCCGGCTCCTGGGCGGCCGGGGAGGAAGGCTTTGGCTTTCCCGGCTCTTCCGCCGCCTGCGCCTCTTCTGCTTTCTTTTGCCCCAAAAGCCGCTCAGCCTGCTCCAGCGCCTGGTAGTTCTTGACCAAGGGGCGAACTGCTTCTGGTAGGCTATTATAATATTCTCTGGCCGCAGTAATGGCATCCTCGCTCTCCAGCCCCGCCTCGCCTATGGCGTCTATCCTGTCCTGCGCCTCTTCGGCCTGCCGCCAGGCCTCCTCCTGAAGCTGCTGGAGCGCCTGTTCTGCCGCCAGCAAGTCGCCATAATTGCTCACAAGCGCCGCCGCATCCTCCTCCAGCGCATCGTAGGCCTGCCGGGCGATGAGAATCGGCTCACCGCTTTGCAGGGTTACTTCGCCAATCTGCACAATGGCCTGCTCAGCCGCGAAAGCCTGGCTCTCCATTTTTTCGCGGTCCAGCACATGGATCTTGACCGCATTGGACTGCACTTTGCCGCAGTAGACCATGAAATCCGCATTGCCCTCCTGCTCTGCGCGCAGCTCATAGCAGTATACGCCTTCGCTTTTCCGCTTGAGCGAGGGCGTCGCTACATTGGCATCGCTGATCCAGGTGACCAGTTCGGATGGCTCCGCAGATTCGGGCGCAAGCGCAAGCTCCACTTCCACCGTTTCCCCAAGGCCAATTTTAACTTCCTGGCTTAAAAGGCTAATTTTTGCCGGCAAAACCGGCCGTGAAAGCCCTGAAGCCAAAAGCGCCGCACACCAGAGGGCACTGGCCACTGTCGCTCCAATTTTGAGCCCCCTGCCCCATTCCAATTGGTATTTCCATAGCAGATAGATGCCCAGCGGCGGGAATAGAACCAAAAACAAGATGCAGACCCACTTTTGACCAAGCCATTCCATTTCTCTATCTCCCATTTATTACACTATTTTCCATTTATGGATGTTTCTATAATAAGTGCGGGATGGAGCAGCGTCAATGCGGTCGCCGCATAACGCAGGATAATGGCGGCCTAACGATAGTAAAGAAGCAAAAAAAGAGATTCTCAAAAGAGAATCTCCAAAAATAGAAACCGGCAGCTACCTAGTCTCCCACACCGTTGCCAGTGCAGTACCTTCGGCGTATAAGAGCTTAACTTCTGTGTTCGGGATGGGAACAGGTGTATCCTCTTAGCTATCGCCACCGGAAACTTTATGCGCTTGTCATATAGTATGCCATCTTCGACTTGAAATATACCACATACTCCAAATCTTTGTCAAGCACACTCAAAACTATATAATATCCTACTCCAAACTAATTTGTATGATCAAGTCCTCGGCATATTAGTATCAGTCAGCTAAACACATTACTGTGCTTACACCCCTGACCTATCAACCTCATAGTCTACAAGGTGCCTTACTTCCTTTAAGGAATGAGAAGTCTCATCTTGAGGGAGGCTTCACGCTTAGATGCTTTCAGCGTTTATCCCGTCCGCACATAGCTACCCAGCGGTGCTCTTGGCAGAACAACTGGTACACCAGTGGTGCGTCCATCCCGGTCCTCTCGTACTAGGGACAGCTCCTCTCAAACTTCTAACGCCCACGATAGATAGGGACCGAACTGTCTCACGACGTTCTGAACCCAGCTCGCGTGCCGCTTTAAATGGCGAACAGCCATACCCTTGGGACCTACTCCAGCCCCAGGATGCGACGAGCCGACATCGAGGTGCCAAACCTCCCCGTCGATGTGGACTCTTGGGGGAGATAAGCCTGTTATCCCCGAGGTAGCTTTTATCCGTTGAGCGACGGCAATTCCACTCTCATACCGCCGGATCACTAAGCCCGACTTTCGTCTCTGCTCGACATGTCTGTCTCGCAGTCAGGCCCCCTTATGCCTTTGCACTCTAACGCATGATTTCCGACCATGCTGAGGAGACCTTTGGGCGCCTCCGTTACCTTTTCGGAGGCGACCGCCCCAGTCAAACTGTCCACCTGGCAATGTCCAACGCCCAGTTCATGGCACGTTGTTAGAGTTTCAACATTAGAAGAGTGGTATCCCAATGGCGGCTCCCTGCCTGCTGGCGCAAGCAGTTCCTAGCCTCCCACCTATGCTGTACATCCAATGCCGAAATTCAATACCAAGTTACAGTAAAGCTCTACGGGGTCTTTCCGTCTAGTCGCGGGTAACCGGCATCTTTACCGGTACTACAATTTCACCGAGTCCCCTGTTGAGACAGTGACCAAGTCGTTACGCCATTCGTGCGGGTCGGAACTTACCCGACAAGGAATTTCGCTACCTTAGGACCGTTATAGTTACGGCCGCCGTTCACTGGGGCTTCAATTCACTGCTTCGGTTGCCCTAACAGTTCCTCTTAACCTTCCAGCACTGGGCAGGCGTCAGCCCGTATACTTCATCTCTCGATTTCGCACAGACCTGTGTTTTTGCTAAACAGTCGCTTGGCCCTATTTACTGTGACCTATTGCTAGGCACTCCTTATCCCGAAGTTACGGAGTCATTTTGCCGAGTTCCTTAACAGGGGTTATCTCGCTCATCTTAGGATTCTCTCCTCGCCTACCTGTGTCGGTTTGCGGTACGGGCGCCTCTTCGCTCGATAGCAGCTTTTCTCGCCAGCGTGAATTCAACCACTTCCATACTTATGTTCTGTCCCCATCACATCCCAGCCTTAAAGGGAGACGTACTTCACTATCTCCCAAGCCTCAATGCTTGGACGGGTTCTACCATCAACCCGCTTGGTCTATCCTTCTGTGTCACTGCTTCTCTCAAACGCTAAAGGCGGTACAGGAATATCAACCTGTTGTCCATCGCCTACGACCATCTAGTCCTCGGCTTAGGTCCCGACTTACCCTGGGCGGACGAACCTTCCCCAGGAAACCTTAGGCTTTCGATGGTGGGGATTCTCACCCCACTTTCGTTACTCATGCCAGCATTCTCTCTCCTGTGCAGTCCACCACTCCTTTCGGTATGGCTTCTATCCGCACACGACGCTCCTCTACCACTTGTTAATACAAGTCCATAGCTTCGGCGGTAGGTTTTAGCCCCGGACATTTTCGGCGCAAGATCACTCGACTAGTGAGCTATTACGCACTCTTTGAATGAGTGGCTGCTTCTAAGCCAACGTCCTAGTTGTCTAGGCAATCTCACATCCTTTTCCACTTAACCTACACTTTGGGGCCTTAGCTGATGATCTGGGCTGTTTCCCTTTTGACAATGAAACTTAGCTCCCACTGTCTGACTCCCACTCAGTAATATACGGCATTCGGAGTTTGATAAGGTTCGGTAAGCTTTGAGGCCCCCTAGCCCATTCAGTGCTCTACCTCCGTATATCTTCAAGTGAGGCTAGCCCTAAAGCTATTTCGAGGAGAACCAGCTATTTCCGAGTTCGATTGGAATTTCACCGCTATCCACAGGTCATCCCCTAGATTTTCAACTCTAGTGAGTTCGGTCCTCCACGGTATCTTACTACCGCTTCAACCTGCCCATGGATAGGTCACCCGGTTTCGGGTCTACATCATGCAACTATCGCCCTGTTCAGACTCGGTTTCCCTGCGGCTTCGGCGCTGAACGCCTTAACCTCGCTGCATAACGTAACTCGCTGGCCCGTTCTTCAATAAGTACAACGTCACACGCTCTAATCGTGCTCCGTCTGCTTGTAAGCGTAAGGTTTCAGGTTCTCTTTCACTCCCCTCCCGGGGTACTTTTCACCTTTCCCTCACGGTACTATTCCGCTATCGGTCATCAAGTAGTATTTAGCCTTGGGGGGTGGTCCCCCCTGCTTCCCACCAGGTTTCACGTGCCTTGTGGTACTCTGGTACCGGCCGCCCGATCTTCTCTTTCACTTACAGGACTTTTACCTTCTTTGGTGCCGCTTTCCAACGGTCTTCAGTTAGATACCTTCGATGGCTTACGCCGGCCCACAACCCCGGACGTCCGAAGACTTCCGGTTTGGGCTCTTCCCCGTTCGCTCGCCGCTACTAAGAGAATCGTTCTTACTTTCTTTTCCTCCGGCTACTTAGATGTTTCAGTTCACCGGGTTCCCTCTGCAAAGCTATGGATTCACTTTGCAGTGACAGGCTTTTACACCTGCCGGGTTTCCCCATTCGGACATCTGCGGATTAACGCTTGTTTGCAGCTCCCCGCAGCTTTTCGCAGCTTACCACGTCCTTCTTCGGCTCTTGATGCCTAGGCATTCACCCTACGCTCTTGTTCACTTGATCATTTTTTCCTAAGACTTTTCAGATAATTTCCTTACTCTCAGCTTTTTACAGCAAAATTGTATTTCTTTTACCCTAAAAGTTTTTTTAGTTTGTTTTGCATATTATATAGTTTTCAATGTGCTTTTCTTCAAAGGCTTCCACCCTTGATGGTGGGCTCAAGTGGACTCGAACCACCGACCTCGCGCTTATCAGGCGCGCGCTCTAACCGGCTGAGCTATGAGCCCCTAATGGTGGAGATGAGCGGAATCGAACCGCTGACCCCCTGCTTGCAAGGCAGGTGCTCTCCCAGCTGAGCTACACCCCCAAAAGAGTGTGGTTTCCTTCTTCTTTACCTTGACAATATGAGCGTAAAAAATACTTGACTTAAAACAAGCTTCCCTACTAGTTTGGTTGTTACACCTTAGAAAGGAGGTGATCCAGCCGCACCTTCCGATACGGCTACCTTGTTACGACTTCACCCCAGTCATTGGTTTCACCTTAGACAGCTCCCTCCTTGCGGTTAGGCCACTGGCTTCGGGCGCCCCCAACTTCCATGGTGTGACGGGCGGTGTGTACAAGGCCCGGGAACGCATTCACCGCGGCATGCTGATCCGCGATTACTAGCAACTCCGACTTCATGTGGGCGGGTTGCAGCCCACAATCCGAACTGAGACCGGCTTTTTGAGATTCGCTTACTCTTACGAGCTCGCCGCTCTTTGTACCGACCATTGTAGCACGTGTGTAGCCCAAGACATAAAGGGCATGATGATTTGACGTCGTCCCCACCTTCCTCCGAGTTATCCCCGGCAGTCTCATTAGAGTTCCCATCCGAAATGCTGGCAACTAACAATAGGGGTTGCGCTCGTTGCGGGACTTAACCCAACATCTCACGACACGAGCTGACGACAACCATGCACCACCTGTCACCGATGCTCCGAAGAGAAGGCGTATCTCTACGCCGGTCATCGGGATGTCAAGCCTTGGTAAGGTTCTTCGCGTTGCTTCGAATTAAACCACATGCTCCGCTGCTTGTGCGGGCCCCCGTCAATTCCTTTGAGTTTCAGCCTTGCGGCCGTACTCCCCAGGCGGAATACTTATTGCGTTTGCTCCGGCACAGAAGTCTTATGACCCCTACACCTAGTATTCATCGTTTACAGCGTGGACTACCAGGGTATCTAATCCTGTTTGCTACCCACGCTTTCGTGCCTCAGCGTCAGTTACAGTCCAGTAAGTCGCCTTCGCCACTGGTGTTCCTCCTAATATCTACGCATTTCACCGCTACACTAGGAATTCCACTTACCTCTCCTGCACTCGAGCACAGCAGTATCAGAAGCAGCCCCGGGGTTAAGCCCCGATATTTCACTTCTGACTAACTGCGCCGCCTACGCACCCTTTACGCCCAGTAATTCCGGACAACGCTTGCTCCCTACGTATTACCGCGGCTGCTGGCACGTAGTTAGCCGGAGCTTCCTCCTATGGTACAGTCACTTTCTTCTTCCCATAGGACAGAGGTTTACAACTCGAAAGCCTTCTTCCCTCACGCGGCGTTGCTGGGTCAGGGTTTCCCCCATTGCCCAATATTCCCCACTGCTGCCTCCCGTAGGAGTCTGGACCGTGTCTCAGTTCCAGTGTGGCCGATCACCCTCTCAGGTCGGCTACTGATCGTCGCCTTGGTAGGCCGTTACCCTACCAACTAGCTAATCAGACGCGAGCCCATCCATAAGCGATAAATCTTTGACCCCTCTGCCATGTGGCAATGTGGTCTTATGCGGTATTAGCAGCCGTTTCCAGCTGTTATCCCCCTCTTATGGGCAGGTTGCTCACGCGTTACTCACCCGTCCGCCACTAAGTAACTAAAAATTCCTTCCGAAGAATTCCTTCTTAGTTCTTCGTTCGACTTGCATGTGTTAAGCACGCCGCCAGCGTTCGTCCTGAGCCAGGATCAAACTCTCAATTAAAATCTTAACAGTTCTGCTTTCGCTTCCCTGCTTTTTCCTTCTTAAGAGTAGTCCAAGCTCGTCTTTTTGTCTTTCTTTTTTACGCTATATTGTTTTTTCAAGGTCCGCTCCGAAGAGCGCTTCTCTATATTACCAAACACCCTCCCCTTTGTCAACTGGTTTTTTGCATTTTTTCTGAAAAATAATCATTTTTTTGAAAAAAACCGCAAAACAGGCAAAAAAACGCCTGTTTTACCTGGCTGACACCCATATACCAGCATGATAAATTCATCACAGCCAGTTATTTTTCCGCAAAAAGTTTGCGGTGGAGAGAAAATTTGACAAACCTGCCGCCGCATGACATAATATCTCCAGAACCAAATAATGTTACCGCTGGGGGCGCCTTCGGGCTGAGAATGTACCCTTCGAACCTGATATTGATAATGCATTCGTAGGGAAGCGGAACCGAGAAAATGGATCGTTTGCCCCGCAGCCATGCTGCGGGATTTTTTTCGGGATTTTCAGGAGCGCTCCTCCGGCAAAGGAGGAAACAATGAAGGAACAAAAGAAGAACTCGGGCGAGCTGCGCACATGGCTGCTGCTCGCGGGCATCGCACTCATCCTGGCCGCGGCCGGGCTCATCGCATTTTTTATCAGCGATGGCTTTGGCGGCGTAGAGGAGGAAGTTACCTTCCAGGTCTTTTTCGAGAAGATTGGAGAGAATATCTGGTGGGTGCTGGGCAGCCTGGCCGTCATGGCCGCGGGCGTGGGCATTCTATTCTACTATAATAAGAAAAAAGACGCCGGCCTCTCCCGCTCTGCCTGGACGATCCGGGAAATTGCCGTGGCGGCGCTCTGCATCGCGCTGGCCTTCGTGCTCTCGTATATCCGGCTTTGGAAAATGCCCAACGGCGGCTCGGTTACGGCGGCCAGTATGCTGCCCATCCTGCTGTTTTCCTATATCTACGGGATGCGCAAAGGGCTTTTGGCCGCCATCGCCTTCGGCATCTTGCAGTTCATCCAGGAGCCTGTTTTCCTGAACTGGATGCAGTTCGTGCTGGACTATCTGCTGGGCTTTGGCGTGCTGGCCATCGCAGGCGCTTTCCGCAAAAACCTCTATCCCGGCATGGCCCTGGCCTGCCTGGCGCGCTACTTCTGCTCCTTCCTTTCGGGAGCCATCTTCTTTGGGGAGTATGCCCCGGCAGGGCAATCCGCCTGGGTTTACTCTCTGGGCTATAACGCCAGCTATATGCTGCCCGAGGCCGTCATCTGCATCGCCATCGCGCTCATTCCGGCCATGCGGCACAACATCGAATCCCTCAAAGCCCAGGCTTCGGCCAAGGCTGCCAAATAGCATCAGGCAAAACGAGCGCACCGCAGACTGCAAAACTGCGGTGCGTTTTTCTTTTCCTACATTATATATAGGAAATCATATGTTTTTTCGGCGCTCGCATTTCTCATCGGCGGCCAGGCTTGCGGAGCCCCGGTTTTGGCGCAACAAAAAAAGGCCGCGGAACACCGCGGCCTTTTCGCATCTCTTACTCGCCAAAGAACTCGTTGAGCTTAGCGACGAGAATATCGGCATCCAGCCCATGCACCATGCATGCCTGCTCGATGGATTCGCCGGACGCGGAAGGGCATCCCACGCAGTGCATGCCCGATTCCAGGAAAATCTCTGCGCTGTTAATATCTTTTTCCAGCACTTGCCGGATGGTCATCTCTTTTGTAATCATGTGTTTCTCTCCTTTTGCTTGATACCCTTATTATATCCAATTTGAGGGAAAAATCAATTCCATCAGGTTTTTTTCTCAAATTTTTTCCCGCACCGGGGGCAGGTGATTAAAATCTTGCCCTTTCCCCTGGGCACGCGCACCTCCTGCCGGCACTCCGGGCATTTATAGTGCCTATGCGTTTTGGCATCCGCTCTGGGTTTAAATCCGGAAAAGAAGTTTTTGACGCGCTGCCATCCCCGCAGATAGGCCGCGTTCTCCTTTTGCCTGGCGTAGATATTGCGCGAAAGCATCCGCCAGACGGCAAACGCAAACACGGCCGGCGCCAAAAACGAAAAAAACGGCAGGAACATCGAGGCAAGGTTGAGCCCGATGCCCACGCACATCAAAAACAGCGTCAGGGCATCGCTGCCATAGCGCCCCTGCATAAACCGACGAATCGCATCCATTCCTTCTCTTCCTCCTCTGCGCCGCCTTCAAACATTCGCCGCAGGCAAGCCTGCAATTCTATCCTATCTCAAAGATATGAACAAAACAAAAACTCAGCATGAAATTTCCAAAACATCTCCGGCAAACTGCGGCGCCCAGACCCGCGCCTTGCCCTGCATTTTCTGCGCAAACCGCCGCGGCGCAGCAAACTCCTGGCCGAAGTGCATGGGGACGAGCAGGCCGCAGGGAACTTTGTGCAAAAACTCCAGGGCGCCGTCGTCCAGCAGCGTGCCCAGGCGAGGATCTACCGGAAAAAAGGCGAGATCTGCCCGGGGCATTTTGGGCGCAATCTCCGCCAGCGCCTGGCTGAAGGCCTGCCTGGCCTCGGCCTCTTCCGCCGGGGTGTTTTCCCCCGCCCAGTGCCAGCAGTTGAGATCGCCTGCATGGAAAATCGTCTTGCCAAAGGCCTCAACCTGGAAGGAAATGCCGATATCCGTGGAGGGATGAGCCGTAACGCGCAGGGTTTCATCCGCAAATACCTGGCCGCAGGCCAGCTTTTGCGCCAAAACGCCCTGGGGCGCGGAGATTTCGCTATCCAGCAGGTAGGTTACCCCCGCTCCTGCCCAATCGAAAATTTTGGGGTTAAAGTGATCCGCGTGGCTATGGCTGACAAAAATATATGCCTTCTCATAGCTGCGCACCTGCTCCCGGCAGAGAAAACCCTCTTCCGGCCCACCCTGGTCGTTTTCCGGGAACTTCCAGCAATCGAACACCAAAAGCACGCCGCCCTCTTCCAGCGCAAACCCGCTGTTATCCAGATACCTGATTTTCATAAAATCCTCCTAATACAGTTGCAGCGCCGTATGCGCCCGCAATAGATAGAGATAGCTCTCGGCCACGGGCTTTCCCGTGATGCGGGTGAGCGCCTTGCGGTAGAGATCTATCTGCGTCTGATAGGCGCTGGCCAGGGCGATGAGCCGGCTTTCCTCGGCCATATTGGATTTATAGTCCACCAAAATCCACTTGCCCTGCTCTTCAAACACCAGGTCGATGATGCCCTGCACCATGATTTTCTCCTGGCTATCCGCGATGCCCACCTCCTGGGCCGTTACCGAAAGGCTGAACGGGATTTCCCGCAAAACAGTTTGAGAAGCCCGGGCGCGGTAGGCCAAATCGCTGGTCAGAAAGCTCAAAATCTGCGGGAAAAAGCCGCGCAGGCGGGCGGCCTCCTGCTCTGTCAGGATGAGCTGGCGCACCATGCGCCGCGCCTCCTCCTCCAGCCCCTGCTGGCTTTTGCAGGCAAAATCCACATGCTGAAGGAAAAGATGTGCCAGCGTCCCCAGTTCGGCGCCGCCATCCTCTCCGCTGTCTGCCGCGTGGTAGGCCGGGCGAACCTCGCCTTCGGCATCGTCCATGGCGCGCAGCGTGCTCACGCCGATTTTCACCGGGATGCGCTCGGCCTCATAGCGCAAAAAGGGGCGATAGGGCCGCCTGCCCGCCGCCAGCAGGCAGGCTTTCAAATCAAATGGTTCCTCCTGCCTGCCGCCCCCGGCCGCCTCTCCGCAGATGCTGTGCGCAATCTCTATCTGCTCCTTTGCCGGGTGCACCCCCTGATACCAATCCGCCATGCAGGGAAGCGGCAGCAGCGCCGAGAGCGCCCATTCCAGCAGGCTGTTTTGCGCCAACAGGTCGTACCACGCGAAATCCTGGCTGAGCTTTGCAAAAAGCTCCTGGCTTTTTTTGACGGCGCCGGATAGAATCAGCCGCTCTTTGGCCCGGGTCAGGGCGACATAGAGCACGCGCAGTTCCTCGCTTTTGAGCTCTTTTCCCATGACGTAGGCAAAAAGCGCGCGGGTCAGGGCCGGGCGGGTGGTGCGGCGCTGGGCGCTGATGAGATCGGATGCGATGCCCAGGCCAGAATGCAGCAAAATGCTCTGGCTGAAATCCTGCCGGGAAAATTTGCTGTCCATGCGCGCCAGGATGACCACGGGAAATTCCAGGCCCTTGCTCTTGTGCACGCTCATGATGCGCACGCACCCGCCCCGATCCCCGGCCTGGCGGAACTCGGAATACGCCCCCTTGCTTTTATAGACCTCCTCCAGCTGCACCACCAGGCCATAGAGCATGCGCTGCTGCTGGGCATAGGAGAGGCAGCGGGCGAAAAACTGGTCGAACGCCTCCTTTTTCTTGGCGCCGCCGGGCAGGGCCGCCAGATGCGCGGCATAATCCGTCTCGTTTTTGAGCAGTGTCAGAAAAGCGGGCAGCGGCAGGCCCCGGGAGAGCAGCCGCCATCTGCGGATTTTCTCCAGAAACGCGGCGCACTTTTCGCCCAGGGCATCCGCATACCCAGCGTATGCCGCGAAGGCCTCATAAAAGGAGTGGGCCCGGTCTGCCTGGCGGATGAGGGCCAGCTCGCGCTCATCGAACCCGCCGATATGGCTCTTCATCACCGAGAGCAGGGCGATATCCGATCCAAAGCTATCCACAGTTTTGAGCAGGTTTACGAACACTTCCACGCCCACGAATCGGGTGAACCGGCCGTCGGGCGTCTCGGAATCGATGCCGTAATCCGCGAAAACTTCCGCGAAAATCTGGCTGCTGATTCTGGTCTTGCGCAGCAGCACGCAGATATCCGAGGGCGCATAGCGCTTTTCGCCCTGCTCATCCCGCTCCTCCAGCAGCTGCAAAATGCGCCGGGCCACGGTATGCGCCTCTTTTTCTGCCGCGCCGATATCCTCCTCCTGGCCGGCGGCATCAAAATCCGTCAGCAAAAGCTCCATCCCGCCGCCCTGCTCGCGCTTTGCGATGAGCTGTTCCTGCTCGGTATATTCGATTTCCCCCAGCTCCCGGCTCATGAGCCGGCTCATCATATAGTTGATGGGCGCGATGACGCCCGGGGCGCTTCGGAAATTCTCGTTCATGCGGATAACTTGCTGATCCGCCGCCGCGCCCTCAAACTCCCGGGTCTTTTGCAGGAAAATCATCGGGTCGGCCAGGCGGAAGCGGTAGATGCTCTGCTTGATATCGCCCACCATAAAGCGGTTATCCCCCCGGCTGATGCGGGAAATCAGCGCCTCCTGGACGGGGTTGGTATCCTGGTATTCATCCATGAAAATATAGTCATACCGCCCGGCATAGCGCCCGGCCGCTTCCTCCTCTTCCAGCAGGCGGTAGGCAAAGGCGATGAGGTCGTCGTAATCCAGCATATGTGCCTCCCGCTTGAGGGCGGCATAGCGCTGTTCGAAGCGCACCAGCACCCGGTGCAGAGCCTGCGCCAGCTCCCGCTGATAGGCGTTTTCCTCCCGCAGAAGGGGCATAGCCTCATCGGGCAGAGCGCGCCTCAGCTCGCTCAGTTCCTCCCGAGCCTGCTTTTTGAGCTCCCGCAGCAGTTCTTTGCCCTCGCCGGCCGGGTTCTTGCGCTCCAGCGCGGAAATTTTGAAAGAGGCCAGCTCTGCGCCAAAGGCGGCGAAATCCCGCTCCAAAAGCGCCAGCAGCGCCTCGGCCTGCTCCAGCTCCTGCTGGTTGTTCAGCGACTGCTTTTCGCAGAATTCATAGTGCGCCTCCAAATCCTGCCCGCGCCGCAAAAGCGCCCGCAGGCGGCGCATACCCACCTGGCATTTCTCCTGCAAAACCGCCGCCAGGCCCTGCTCATCAAAGCGCTGGGAAACTGCCTCCAGCCAGCCCAGCCGTTCGGGGCGGCTGGTGCAGAAGGAATAGACTTGCAGCAGCACTTCTTTCAGGCGATCATCCGTCCTCCCCGAGTAGCGGTCCCGCAGGGAGAGGAACTGGGCGTCCTCCTCCTCGTAAAGCTCAGTAAAAACCTGCTCCAGCGCCTTTTCGGCCAGAACGTCGCATTCCTCTTGCCCGCCCACGCGCATCCGCTGGGGCAGCCCCAGCGCCAGGAAGTTTTCCCGAATCAGCCGGGCGGCAAAGCTGTGGATGGTGCAGATATCCGCGACCTGCACATACTCTGCCTGCGCCTCCAGCCGGAACTGCCCTAGCTCTTCGGCCCGGGCGGAGAGCTCCCGGCGGATGCGGTCCCGCATCTCTGCGGCGGCCAGGTTGGTATACGTTACGATGAGCATACGCCGGATATCCGCGCCTTCCTCGATTAAGGAGACGATGCGCCGCGCCAGCACGCTGGTCTTGCCGCTGCCCGCCGCCGCCGAGACGAGCAGATTGCCGCCCCGGCTCTCAACAGCCTGCCGCTGGCGGCTGGTCAGCTCCATTTTCGCCACTTTCCCCTCCTATCTCGCCAAAAAAGCGCGCTTTCTCCATCTTCTGCTTTTGCCGCACCTGGTTGCCCTGATAGAGCTCGTCGAACCCGCAGACGGCGTGGTAATCGCAGTACCGGCAGGGCAGGTTTTCCCCATCCGCCACCGGGCAAAGCGAGAGCTCCCCCTCGCTCATCTGCGCCGCCGCCTGCAAAATCAGCTTTTTGGTGTAGCCAAAGAGCGCCTGCATCTGCTCTTTGCTGAAGGTGTTCTCCCCGTCTGCCAGGCCGCCGGCCTTCTGCCTTATATTCATGCTCTGCTCCTGGCCGGAAAACGCCTGCGCCACCGAATCTTCGGCCAGGATAAAGCCGTTCATCTTAAATTTGGAGAGCCGGCTTCCCTCCTCGGCATCCTCCGGAATATAGGGCAGCTTGATCTCGAAATAGAACCCGCCCGCCGGGAAGACTTCCCTGCCGTGGGCGCGGTAGTAGTTTTCCACCGCCATGAGGTAGACGATAAGCTGCAAATTCAGGCCGTAGTAGACGTCCGTCAGGCTGAATTTTTTGGCGCCCGTCTTGTAATCCACCACGCGCACATATGCCTGGCCGCCGGGTGCGGCTTCATCCACCCGGTCGATGCGGCCGCGCAGGGTCAGCCGGCCATACGGCGTGGGCAGGGAGAAGATATCCCCGCCAAAGCCCGCCTCGCTAGCCGCCACGCGCACGCCGCTTCCCTCCAGCTGGCTGCGCACAGCCCGGGCCGCCAGCGCCGCTTCTTCCCGCAGGCGCTTTTCGCCAAAGGCAAAGCGCTTCTCCCGGAAAATGCCGCGGTTGTGCTCCTCCATGCGCTTTTCCGCCGCGCTGTCCACTACTTCCTGCAGGAGAGCGTCGTCTATCTCGGCCCAGGAGAGCTTTCGCTCGGCCAGCTCCTGGGCAAAATCATCCATCAAATCGTGCACATACGTCCCGGCACTGCCCGCATCCTCCTCAAACTCCCGGATCTTCTCCGGCCGGATGCCGTATTCCATGAAATGCCGGTAGGAACACTCGAAATAGCGCTCCATCCGGGAGACGCTGGCCGCCGGCGGGCCGTATAGCCCCCGGGCGACCGCTCTGCCCAGGCTGGCCGGCGTGTTGTCGAACTGCACGCTGGGCAGCAGCTCTGCCAGCTTTTTCTTCTCTTCGCCGATATAGGCCGAGAGCAGTTCGCTCTGCGCCTGCCCGCCGTCTGCCAGCGCCCGAAGCTCCATGGCCAGGTTGTCGTAAGAAGCCTGAGCCGAGCGCAGAGGCCGGCACTCGGCCTGCTCCTCCTCCAGCATGGGGAAAAGGCGATGCAGGCGGTGCACCAGATGCGAAGCCGGGCCGTCTTCCCGGTTATAGCAGAGCACCAGCCGCTCGCCCGCGGCAAAGCCCCGGCGCAGATACGCCTTTTGGTCGTCGAACTCCATTTTATTGGGAAAGGCCGGCAGTTCTTTGCGCAGCTCGGCAATCTCGTAGTCGTTGATGAGGCCGGAGCCATCCGGCGTCAGCGGCAGGCTGCCCTCGTTCGCCCCCAGCACGATCACCAGCTTTTTGCGCTCGAAAATGCTGTGGGTGATATCTCCCAGGCTGACTTCGTCTGTCGCCGGCGGGATGATGGAGATTTGCGCGGCTTCAAAGCCCGCCTCCAAAACCTGCCGCAATTCCCGGGCATCCATCTGCTCCCCCAGCGCCTGCGCCTGGGAAATCAGGGCGCGCATGGCCTCGTAAACCTGCCGCAGATAGCGGCCCTCGGCCAAAAAGCCCAGCCGCTCCAGCTCTGATGCCTGTTCTTCCAGCTTTGGGCCAAGGCCGGAGCGCTCCAGATATTCCAGCAGCAGCGCCGCGATATTCTCCTGCTCCGCCCTCTGCTCCAGCTCCAGAAGCGGCCCGAAGGCGCGCTGACGGAGCGCTTCCATCTCCTCGCCGCCCTTCCGGAAACCGCGCCGGAAGGCATAGCCCCGCAGGCCGTATTCCCGGGCATGGCGCACCAGGGCCGTCTCCTCCCGCTCATCGCAGAGAAAGCCGCATTTTAAATGCCGCAGAACGTCTGCCAGCCGCCATCTGCGGCCAGCCAGGATATCCAGCGCCGAGAGGGCAAATTCAGCCGCACTGCTCTCCAGAAGCGCCCGCTTGCTCTCCAGAAAGAACGGGATGCCCGCCCGGGCAAACACATCCCGCACGGCCGCCTCGTATTCCCCCATACTGCCCGCCAAAATCGCGATTTCCCGCATCCGGCCACCCTGCTCGCAGGTGTGCTCCAAAATGCGCTGGGCCGCGTATTCCACTTCCTTTTGCTTGCTCGCCGCACAGACAACTTCCACCGCCCCCGGCTTTTTCTCATACTGCCCCCCTGGGTAGGCATAGATATTTTCCTGCAAAAAGCCGATTTCCCCGGCCGGCTTTGCTTTCCATTCCCGCATGGAAACGGCAACCCCTTCCGAGCGCGCCAGCGCTTCCAGCCGCTTAACACACTGCCACTGTTTTTGCAGAACGCCGTCGTCTGCCGCCTCGATGAGCAGTTTCAGGCTGGCCGCGCTTTTGGCCAGCGCCGCGATGCTCTTCATGCGCAGAGCAGGCAGAATATCGAACCCGAAGATGACGATATCCCGCTTTTTCAAATAAACCGAGCCGGCGAATTTGCCCTGCGCCAGCTTTTCCTGGTCTCTTCCATCCATCATGCTCCCGCCCGAAAGCGCCAGCATCTGTTCAAAGATATCCGCGACGTCCAGCAGCTTGTCCGCCGTAAAGGCGTGCCGCCCCGCGGCCAGAGCCCGCAGCTGCTCCGGGAAAATTTCCTCGCTTTTGAGCGCCGAAACCAGCTCGCCCACCCGCTGATGCAGGCGCTCGTCCTCGGTATTCAGCGCCCGAAGCCCCTGGGCCTGGCGCATGGCGCGCTTGGCCAGCATGGCGACGCCTGCGCCGTCCAGCGCGGGCAGGACGCGGCCGCCCTCCAGCTCCAGGATGCGGGAGGTCAGCTTCTCAAAACTCATGACTTCCAGCTCCAGAAAGCCCTGCACGCCGCACTCTCTTAGTATGCCGGATTCCACCAAAAAGCTGGCCTGGGCTGGCACAAGAATCAGCGTCGGCCGATTTTCGCGCAGTGCCTGGCCTGCCATGCGGTAGAGCTGCTCCTGCAGCGCATGATAGTGGCTCGAATAGATAATTTCCATAGGCTCCTCCGGTAGCCCTATTATACCATGATAAAGGCAAGCGTCAGCTTGCTTCTTCTTTTAGCGCCGCGGCAAAGCGGAGCGGCGCCATGGTTCAATGAATCCGGGAACCCGTTTGAAATCTCTGATTTCAGTAACGGGTGGAATCATTATACCATGTCGGCAGCGCGCGGCGTGCACTGCCGGCAGCCGTCAATGAACGCTCGGCCCTTTGTGCGTTCATTTTACCACGGTAAGGGCAAGCGTCAGCTTGCTTCTTCTTTTAGCGCCGCGGCAAAGGGGCACCCGAATGGCGGAACAGAAAAACCTTTCATCGCCGCTCGCGCAGCTGACAGTCGGTTTGCCAGTTCGTACATGCTCACACAGAACGTGCCTGCCTACCCGCGCCGCTCCGCCCAATTGATGGGGCGTAACAATTTGTCAGAGAGCAAATGCTCTCCCATTTTCAGCCCGCCATGCGAATCGGCCTTCCCCCCGCAACCCCATTTTTAAAAATAGGTAAGGGGGTATGGGGGCTTGCCCCCATGACTACCCATTGCCCTTGACCTTTTTATTATCATCGTGGAATCATTATACAATAAAACCGGCTCAAAGGCACGGGATTTTTCTTGCCCGGCAGGCTCTGCCAGCATTTGCCAAAGGCTGTGCAAAAGAAAAACACCCATGCGGCGCATCGGTGTTTTTATATCTCAAAAATGATTGATTGCGTTTTTTAGCGGCTGCCAAAGCAGCCTTTTTTTGGAAGATTAGCCCTTGATGAGATAGTCAAGAAGCATGCTCATATCTTCCGGCTCGGAAACAACCAGCTCGACTTCGTCGATGGATGCATCCTTGAACATCTGCGTGAGCGCAATATACTGGCAGAGCTTGCTCTTCAGGTTGAGTCTGTCGCCTTCGGAAGTAACCAGCTCAACGCTGCCCTTGCAGTTGTTCAGAACCTCAAAAAATTTTTGGGGCTCGCTGATGTTTTGAATTTTCATCGCTTTCCTACCTCCCTATTCTACTCGGCATATTCCATGCCTCTTTAGATATTTCGCCGTCTCCCAGTAAATTCCTGCCTATCTCCTGCTATTTTTTCAAAAATGCGGCGATTTTATTCGTCTTCCGGCAAAATTGCTTCTCCCAGCTCTGCCGCAGCCTTCTTCTGGGCATTTATTGCCTGCCGCATGGCCTGCCCGAAGGGCGCGAACGCCGGGGCGCAGGGAAGCGAATAAAAGCGCATGGCCTGCTGTTTCGTCGGGTGTGCAAAGCCAAGAAAATAGGAATACAGCGCCAAATCCTGCCCGCCGCTTCCGTATTTGGCGTCGCCGGCCAGCGGCCACCCCCGGGAGGCGAATTGCAGGCGAATCTGATGCGACCGGCCCGTGAGCAGGCGGATGCGCACCAGCGCTTGCCCGCTTTTCTGCTGCAAGACCTCATATTCCAGCGCCGCCTTTTTGGCGCCGCGCTCCTCCGGCCGGGCGATGCGGGACTGGTTTTTGCGCGGGTCCTTTACGAGATAGTCCTCCAGCCGGCCTTCCCTTGGCGGCGCGCCCTGCACCACGGCAAAATACCCCTTTTGCATCTCTCCCCGGCGAATCTGCTCGGAAAGGCGGCCTGCGGCCTTGCTCGTCCGGGCGAACACCATCAGGCCGGAAGCCGGGCGATCCAGCCGGTGCACCAGCCCAAGGTAGACTGCCCCGCTCTTTTGGTATTTCTCCTTGAGATAGGCCTTGAGCAGAGTGAGCATATCCGCCGCCCCCGAGGCATCTGCCTGGGCCGGGACGCCCGCCGGCTTTTCGGCCACCAGAAGGTGGTTATCCTCGTATAGAATGTTCACGCCTGCCACCTGGCCGTCGTCCCGCAGGGCAGATAGATGCGCTGTTCCTGCACGGGCAGAACCAGGCTGTCCGCCTGAATGCTGCCGCCCAGCTTCTCTGCCACGCACTGCTCCAGCATGTTTTGCGTAACCACAGCGGAGAGGCCGGTGGTATAGGAATTGATGATGAAGAACTTGGCATCCTCCGCCAGCAGTTTGGCGCACTCCTCCACCAGCGGGAAAAGATGCTCCTCCACCCGCCAAATCTGCCCGCTGCTGCCCCGGCCGTAGCTTGGAGGATCCATGATGATGCCCTGGTATTTCCTGCCCCGGCGCTGTTCGCGCAGGACGAACTTCATGCAGTCGTCTACCATATAGCGGATGGGCGCTTCCGCCAGGCCGGAAAGAGCGGCATTCTCCTTGGCCCAGGCCACCATGCTCTTTGCCGCATCCACATGCGTCAGCCGCGCCCCGGCCCTGGCCGCCGCCAGCGTCGCTCCGCCCGTATAGGCAAAGAGATTGAGCACTTCCTCGCCGCCCGAGAGCGCATCCATCATAAACTGCCAGTTGGCCGACTGCTCGGGGAACAGGCCGGTATGCTTAAAGCCCGTGGGCCGCACATAAAAGCGCAGGCCGCCATAGCCGATTTCCCAGCGCTCGGGCAGCTGTTTTTTATATTCCCAGTGCCCGCCGCCTGTGGCGCTGCGGTGATAGACCGCGTGGGCCTTTTCCCAAAGAGCGGGCCGGCTCTTTTTCCAAATCACCTGCGGATCCGGCCGGGCCAGCAGATAGCCGCCCCAGCTCTCCAGCTTCATGCCGTCGCCCGTATCCAGCACTTTATAATCCGAAATTTTATCTGCAATGATCATATCTTCCGCCTTTCTTTTCCATTTTAACATATCTTTGGCGTTTTATGCTATAATACATTCATGTTAACCATTCAGGCAAATGCAAAAATCAACCTATATCTGGAAATTACCGGCACGCTGGAAAACGGCTACCACGCTCTTTCCATGATCATGCAGAGCATCTCGCTTGGCGATACGCTCCGCATAGAGCAGGCGGATGCGCTCTGCGTGCATTGCCCGGGCGTGCCCCAGGAGCAGAACAGCGCTTTTCGGGCGGCGCAGCTCTTTTTTGATGCCGCAGGGCTGGCCGGCGGCGCGCGCATCGAGATTTCCAAGCGCATACCTTCCCAGGCCGGGCTTGGGGGCGGCAGTGCGGATGCGGCGGCGGCTCTTTTGGGGCTGAACGCGCTCTATGGCAACCCGCTTGGCCCCGATGAGCTGGCGCGCATCGCCGTGCAGATTGGCGCAGACGTCCCCTTCTTTCTGAAAGGCGGATGCCAGCAGTGCCAGGGCATCGGCGAGGTGCTCACCCCGCTGGAAAATGCGCTTTGCCCCTATTATCTGGTCGTTCAGCCCGAGGGCGGCGTCAGCACCCCGGCGGCCTACCGCAAATACGACGAGCTGGGCGGCCGGCAGGGAGACCTGGCGCTCTGCAAACAGGCGCTGGCGGCGGGGGACCTGGCGGCCTTTGGCAAGGCTACGGCCAACAGCCTGGAGCGCGCGGCAAAGGCGCTCTGCCCGCCCGTCGCCCAGGCGCTGGCATTCCTGCAAACATGCGCAGACTGCGCCCTGATGACGGGCAGCGGCAGCGCCTGCATCGGTCTGTTTGCAGACAAGCCCCGGGCAGAGGCGGCGCTGCAAAAGGCCCGCGCCCGGTTTCCCTTTGCAGAGCTGGCGCAAAATGCGCCGGCAGGCATCTACATTCACAGCACCAGCAATACGGAGGCACTATGAAGCATCAAACCGAAATTTTTCATCTGAATTCGGATGCCGACGGCCTGCGGCTGGAGGGGACGCTGGTGTTCCCATCCGGCGCGCCCAAGGGCATCGTGCAAATTTCCCATGGCATGGCCGAGCATCGCCAGCGCTATTTGCCCTTTCTGGATTTTCTGGCGGATGCGGGCTATATCGGCGCCATTCACGACCACCGGGGGCATGGAGGCAGCGCCAAAGGCCCGGAGGACTACGGCTATTTCGGCGCGCCGGGCTGGCAGGGGGCCGTCTCGGATTTGGCGCAGGCTGCCGCCTATCTGAAGGGGCGCTTCCCCGGCCTGCCCCTCTCCCTCTTCGCCCACAGCATGGGGACGATGATCGCCCGCATCTTCCTCAAGGAGCACGACGGCGAAATTGCAAAGCTCGTGCTCTGCGGGCCGCCCACGGAAAACAAGCTGGCGGGAGTTGGCATCGCTCTGGCGCGGGCGCTGGGGGCACTCTGCGGCGGGCATCACCGCAGTGCTTTTTTGCAGAGCCTGGCCTTTGCGGGATACGACAAGAAGGGAGATCCGGAGAATTCCTGGGTCTGCGCCAATCCGGACGCGCGCTCGGCCTATCAGGCAGACCCGGCGTGCGGCTTTGTTTTCACGATAAACGGCTTTGCGGCGCTCTTCTCTCTCATGCGGGAGTGCTTTTCCAAAAAAGGATGGCAGATGCGGCACGCGGATTTGCCCATCCTGCTCATGGCCGGGGCGGATGACCCCGTCATCCAAAGCCCGGCGGCTTTTGAACAGGCGGCAGAGTTTTTGCGGCGGCGTGGCTATGGCGATATCTGCACCAGGCTCTACCCAGGCCTGCGGCACGAACTGCTGAACGAGCGGGAAAATGAGCGCGTCTATGCAGATGTGCTGGCCTGGCTGGAGGAGTGAGGGCAAGATAGGCCTCGGCCGTCATTTTATGAAGGCACAAAAAAAGAACCGGAAAAATCCGGTTCTTTTTTTATTGCTTATTTCTCGGTGGTATCGATTTCGAAGAAGCCCAGGCCCTTGTTCTCGACTTTCCAAGCTTTGTCCTTGCCGCCGAACAGCTCGATGTAGTAGGAAATCTGCTTGACGATGCCGTTGGTGATGGAGTTCCAGATCATGCCGGGGATGCCGTCTTCGTTGATCTGGCGGACAGCAGCTTTTGCAAGGTCGGTGTAGATATTGACCTTGTTGATGCCCAGCTGGCAAGCCTTCTTGAGGTTCTCATCGCCCGAGCCGGAACCGCCGTGCAGAACCAGCGGGAAGCCGTTGGTCGCCTTCTTGATCTCGACCAGGCGGTCGAAATCGATGTGGGGCGTGCCGACATACTCGCCGTGCGCCGTGCCGACTGCGACAGCCAGCATATCAATGCCGGTATCCTCGATGTATTTGACGGCCTCTTCGGGCTTGGTCAGGCCGGCATCTCTGTCTGCGGCATAGCTTGCGCCCTGGCCGACGTGGCCCAGCTCAGCCTCAACGCTGACGCCCAGCGCGTGTGCAACCTTGACGAGATCCTTAACCTCTGCAACATTCTCCTCATAGGGGAGCGTGGATCTGTCGACCATGATGGAGGTGAAACCAGCGGCGATAGCGGCAACGCCTTCCTGATATGTGCCGCCGTGATCCAGGTTGATGGCAACCGGAACAGCAGCTTTCTCTGCCAGCTGGGTCAGATATTTGCCATAGAAAATGATATCCGGGGTTGCGCCATAGGCGACGTCCAGGATAATCGGAGCGTTCATCATCTCCGCAGCCTGGAGAACCGCTCTTGCATCCAGCTCATGCGCCACGTTGGGGGCGGCAACGCCGTAGTTCTCTTTGCTGGCTCTATCCAGCATCTCTTTCATCGTTACGAGCATAATAAGTACCTTCCTTTCAAATCTACTGTAAAAAGCTTATGCTGTTTTACCAAATTTCACTATTCATATGATAGCAGACTCCTGGCAAACTAACAAGAGTTTTTATAGAAATTCACTCATATTTGCGCCGGGTTATGGTAAGATAGAGAAGATAGAAGCAATTCGCTTATTTTGGGAGGGAGAAAATGGATCCGAGAATTTTATGGAAACTTTCCTACGGCGTTTATGCCGTCTGCGGGCAAAAGGACGGCGTAAAATTCGGCTGCATCGCCAACAGCGCCATGCAGGTTACGGCAGAGCCCGCCAGCATTGCCGTCAGCATCAACCACGACAACTTTACGCACGGCTGCCTGGCGGCGACCGGCCGGTTTGCCCTCTGCATTCTGCCCGAATCCTATCCCCCGCTGGCCATCGGCAAGCTGGGCTTTTACAGCGGCCGGGACACAGACAAATTTGCCGGGCTGGAATATGAGACGGCGGATGGCCTGCCCGTTTTAAAGGGCGCCTGCGGATATCTCATCTGCCAGGTGCGCCAGACGCTGGACGCGGGCACGCACACCATCTTTTTGGCAGATGTCGTGGATGGCGCCCTGCAGTCGGATGCCCCGCCCATGACGTATGCATATTATCACGATGTCATCAAGGGCAAGAGCCCCAAAAACGCGCCCACCTACCGCGGCCAGGAGCAAAAAAAGCCCCAGGAAAAGAAGAGCGGCTACCGGTGCAGCGTCTGCGGATATGTGTATGAGGGCGAAACCGCGTTTGAGGATCTCCCGGAGGACTACGTCTGCCCCATCTGCAAAGTTCCCAAGAGCAAGTTCGAGAAAATATCCTAGCAGGTTTTCACGCAAAAGGACCGAGGCATTCTACGCTTTCGGCCTTTTTGCGCCGTGCTGGGCGGCGGCTCCTGCTCTGCGCGCATTCTTTGCGCAATTATGGGAAGAATTGTGTTGACATGGGCAGGGGAAATCCTTATAATATGGAAGTAATGACTTTTGTTTGCAAAAATGCTCCCTTTCCTGCATTTGAGCAAACATGCTGGAGAAGTATCGAAGTGGTCATAACGAGCACGACTGGAAATCGTGTTGCCGTGATGAGCGGCACGCGGGTTCGAATCCCGCCTTCTCCGCCAAAAAGAAAAGTGCCATGCAGTGCATGGTGCTTTTTTCTTTTTATGGGATATCCACCGCGGATTCGAACGGGCAGCTTCGCGCCGCCTGTGGCGGATCAAGCGAGGCTGCCCCGGCGTGATAGGCGGCTTTGCCGCCGGAGCGAATCCCGCCTTCTCCGCCACGTCGCGATGGACTTCGCGATCATAATCCCGTTCGGATAAACCGGACGGGATTTTTAATCGCCCCGTCATCGCTCCTCACTCCGCAAAAAAGCTCGGCTGCGCTCCCGCGCAAAAAACATTCGCTCGTCCCTCGCTCGGTTTTTTTGCTCTACGCTTGCCTACCACTTTTTTGCGGTTGCGTGCCTTATAGCGCAGTTGAAAGATAAAAATAGTTCATTTTTAGCAAACCGATCCAAAAAGAAAAGCGCCATGCAGTGCATGGTGCTTTTTATTTTTAGCAGAGCGAAGTTCGATTCACCCCTGATAAAAAATATTCGCTCATCCACTGCTTTGGCAGCGCCTTGTTTTTATTATGGCGGCTTTTTGTTGCAGATATGCCGTAATTTGCGAACGAAGCACACTTTCTTATCTTACGGGAGAAATTGAGACAGTATAGTAGTCTCCTAGCTTGCTATATTGAAATAATAAATTTTCTGTTCGGTAGCTATCAGAAAGCAGCAATCCCAAAGCGATTTCCCCATACTGCGTTTCCACAGAAGCGTCTATTATCTCGGCCAGTTCTGTTCCATATAAATATGCAATTGCAAGATCATCGGAAATTGCAGAAACGACGATCACCTCAGATTTTTCATTCTCTTTAAAGCTAAAGATTGCCGCCTTCTGTACCTCGTCAGCCGTGCACACAACTCCATAGCCCATTACACCCTCTTCTATCTCCTGCTTCACATCCGGAAAATATGTAGCTGGCAAATTTTCCTTGCAATATTCCATGAACTGCTCTTTTGTAAAAGTGAAATGCCCATCTTCAATCATCTCAGATGCAACCGTAAATTGCAGCGGGCTTTCTACCGTCAATTGAGTGCTTAAGCCCTGATATGCAATATTTACGGTTACGCTCTTCCCTCTGGCCAAGGCCTTCGGCTCTTCGATCGTCCATTCCTCTAGCTGCTTTTCATCCCCATTGTCATATTTGCCTATTACCATAATGCCGACATTGTTGTTATCCAGCATGACGCCATGCGCGGTATCGCCGCCATAGGACGCGCTAATCGATTCCAGCTTTGGCCGCATAAGAATTACAGCGCCTGCCACTATGCAGATTAGTACAGCACTCACAGCAGCTATGATGGAAATAAGCCGCTTTTTCTTTTTCGGATCAGGCTTTTCCTCTGATACTGCTTCATCCCCAGGTTTTTCCGAATTTGCCGCCTCTTCATCTAAGCCCGGCATTTCGCTGCCGCAATTACTGCAAAACTTTACCTCCTGGGAAACCTCGTCTCCACAATTTGGGCACCTCTTTGCCATCTTTCTCCTCCTCTTAATTTTTCTACACAAATCATAGCAGAAATCAAAATTTCCGCAGCCAGCCTTTTTACATCTTTATATCTGTGCGATATTATTTTATCTTATTTCGATAATTTATTCAACTATATTGCACTGTAAATTCAGTCAGAGCTCTATCCGCTCCAAATAAGCGCCGTAAAGGGCTAGAAACGGTATTTTTCTTATCGTATTGCCGGAAAAGAAGAAGCCTCCTGCCTAACGGGCAGGCTGGTCAACCCGATTGGCAGGATATATAATAAAAGTTAATAAACGGAGAAGGACAGCAAGATAGCCGCCTCCCATAGAAAGGAAAATAAGATGAACAAACTTGGTTTTGGCTTTCTGCGCCTGCCCAAGGCGGATGCGCAAAACGAGCAGGCGCTGGATTGGCCGCTTCTTTTTGAGATGGTGGATACCTTCCTCGCCCGGGGCGGCACGTATTTCGACACTGCCTATACCTACCTGGACGGCGCCAGCGAGGCGGCCCTGCGCAGGGCGGTTGTGGAGCGGTATCCGAGAGAAGCCTTTCAAATTGCCGATAAACTGCCCTCCTGGCATGTCAAAACGCCGGAGGACTGCCAGAAATATTTTGATGAGCAGTGCGCCCGGTGCGGCGTGGATTGGTTCGACGTCTACCTGCTGCACTGGCTGAATGCCGAGAATTACGCCATCGCGCAAAAACACGATGAATTCGCCTTTTTGCGGCAACTCAAAGCCCAGGGCAAAGCGCGCAAAATCGGCTTTTCCTACCACGGCGGCGCCGCCCTGCTGGAGGAGATTTTGGCGGCGCACCCGGAAACTGAGATTGTCCAGCTGCAAATCAACTATCTGGATTGGGAAAACCCGGCCATGGAGGCGCGCAAATGCTATGAAGCCGCGGCGCGGCAGGGCAAGGAGGTCGTGGTGATGGAGCCGGTCAAAGGCGGGACGCTGGCCAGCCTGCCCGGGGAGGCGGAGGCGCTCCTGAAGGCGCACGCCCCGGACGCCAGCTGCGCCTCCTGGGCTCTGCGCTTCGCCCAGATGCCGGAGCGGGTCAGCATCGTTTTAAGCGGCATGAACACCATGGAGCAGATGCTGGATAACCTGGCAGATTTTTCCCCGCTTACGCCGCAGGAATACGCGGTTTTGGAGCAGGTCTGCCGGATTCTCAATCAAAGCATCACCATCCCCTGCACGGCCTGCCGCTACTGCACGGCGCACTGCCCCAAAAACATTGCCATTCCGGATTATTTTGGCATCTATAACGAATACAGCCGCCGCCCGGATGAGGGATGGAAAATGACCCCGGTCTATGCCTCCCTTGCCGCCTCTCACGGCAAAGCCTCGGACTGCATCGGCTGCCGCGTCTGTGAGCGAAACTGCCCGCAGAAAATCAAAATTGCCGACTGGCTGGCCAAAACCGCGCAGGCGCTGGAGCGCTAGGCATCCGATCGGCCATACGCCGGGCGTATTTTTGCCTTTTCTTCTTCATATGGATAAATAACAAGCTATGAAGGAGGACACTCTTTTTTGGATCAGATTCTATGTCAATCCCCGCTCCCCTATCCGCCCGTCGCGGCGCAAATCAAAAGCCCTGCCTATGCCCAGGCCATGCTGAGCAATATGAGCGGCTCTGTTTCCGAGATGTGCGCGGTCAGCCTCTATTTCTATAACCGCCTGCTTTCGCACGAACAGCAGAAGATCGCCGATATTTTTTCCAAAATGGCCGTCGTCGAGATGCACCATCTGGAAATTTTCGGGACGCTCGCCCGCCAGATGGGCGCGGATCCCCGGCTTTGGCAGCGCCGCGCCGGGCGGATGCTCTACTGGTCGCCCGGGTATAACGACTATCCCCAGGAGCTGCTACCCATGCTTCAAAACTCTCTGAAATGCGAACAGCTGACCATTCAGAAATATCAGGACCAGGCAGAGGAGATCGCGGATGAGAACGTCGTGGAAAACCTCATGCGCATCATCCTGGATGAGCAGGTGCATGCGTCCATTTTGAAGGAACTCATCGAACAGCACAGCTGAAAAAAGACTCGCTCAAAAGCGAGTCTTTTTGATTTGGCGGATATCCGCATAGGCAGAGTTTCTCCAAAAGCCTATAGGGTATCATGGGAAAATGCCTTCGCGGCATAAAAAAAGCGGCGCTTTCGCGCCGCTTTTTCTATTTGCGGATGAAGATGAGCCGCTGGCCTTTGGGGATTGCCGCATCCGGCTCGCCGCTGCCCAGCATATCGCTGCTGACCTTGAAGCGCTTGGCGATATCCCAAAGCGTCTCGCCGCCGTCTGCATAATAGACGACTGCGCCGCTCCGGCAAGGCTGCTCCAGCGGCTGGCTGGATACCTCGCAAACCGCGCGCATCCGCTCGCTTTGCATCTGCCAGATGCAGAGATCCAGGCAGCATTTGAGGCTGAGCTCCCGGCCGGAGCCCTCCGCCGTGGCGTATTCCACATTGGCATAGACCTGAAGCTCGCAGTCCGGCGTTACGCCGGGCAGGGAGATCTCGGTCTCAAAGGGGAGCACAAGCGCCGCGCTCTTGATGCCGGCATCCGCCGTGGTATAGCAGATGTTGACGGCCAGCTTGCCGTCGATGGACGCACGATCCCGCTGGGGATGGATGCAGACCGTCTTGGGCACCGCCGCCGTAAACAGCACCCGGGAGACTTCGGGCGCGTTTTCGGGAATCTGCGCCTCCAGCCGCACGATTTTCTTCTGGCCTTCCCGCATGGCGGCCTTGCAGGCGCCAATCTCGCAGGACTGCGCATCCATCTCACTCTTCTCGTCGTAGAGATCCGCGATATAGGAGAGCTGGCGCATGCCCCGGCTCATGACGCACAGATTGACCACGGCAGAGATCTCCAGCAGATCGGGATTCTCCGGCGCGGTATCTATGGCCAGGCGCTCCAGGGATGCGTGCACGGTTACCGAGCTGTCTGCGCCGATGTTTTCGTGGTTGACGATCTCCCCAAAGGGGATGGTTTCCTGGAAATACTGAAGCGGCGCGTTCTTATCCGTGCTCTCGTAGACCACGAACACCCGAAGCTCGCCCTCGATGATGGCCTTGCCCGGCTCGGTTACCACGCCCCGCACCGCCGCATAGCCCCGCTCGGCCAGCACCTTGCGCACCTCCGGCATACTCTGGGGGACGCGCAGCTCGCTTTTGACATAGCTCTTGATCATCTTGACGCACTCGACAAAAGAAGCCTCCCCCTGGCCGCATTTGAGATGGATATTGCCGTCGGCCAGTTCGGGATCCAGGATCTCGAAATTCTGGTTGCACAGGGCGAAGGCATCGATGCAGATATCCGCCCGGACGGAGACCGAGCTGCCATCCAGCACGCTGAAGGAGATTTCCCCCAGCTTCGCCCCCGCCGCCACCTTCATATCCGGCCGGACGCCGCCGCACTCTATGGTGTGGTTGAAGCGGCAAGTCGCGTTAAAGCTCTCGAACTCGCCTTTTTTATTCAGATACAGCACGCAGAAGACCGCGTTGCCCTCGATAAAAATGCTGTTTTCCCCGGCCGAGGCATCCGTAACCTCGCCCACGCCTGCGATATCCAGCACTCCCGAAATCTCCTCCATGGAGTCGGGAAGCTTGAGCACGCCCTCCACCATCGCCTGTGAGGCGCAGATCCACCTGCTGTTTTCAGCCATAATTTCCCGTTTGGAAATGCTCATTTGATTACCTCCGTTCCCTTTCGCTAGCTGCTACCCTATCTATATTTCAAAAGCCCCGGGAAAATTACACCTTTGTTCATAAATTATTAACACCGCAGGATCGGGGCTTTTGCTATAATTTAGATACGAAGAAAAGGAGGGAGCGTTTTTGCTGACAGTATCCAACCTAAGCAAGCGTTATGGAAACGTTTTGGCACTGCAAAACGTTTCTTTCCATATTCAAGAGAAGGAGAGCGCAGGCATTTTTTCCGCGGCCGGCCCTGCGGGCCCTGCGCTCTGCGGCCTGCTCTCGGGGCTTTATGAATGCCGCCCCGGGCAGATCTGCATCGGCGGGCTGGATATGGGCAAATCCGCCGAAAAGGCGCGCGCTCTGGTGGGCTATCTGCCCCGGGGCAACCCGCTCTATGGGGATATGAGCGTCTTTGAATATCTGGAATTCATCTGCTCACTGTATAAAATTCCGGGCAAAAGCCGCCGCGCGCGCATAGAGCAGGCCATGGAGCTCTGCGGCCTGGCCAGCCGGAGGGATGCGCTCATCCGGGATCTCTCGGCGCTGGATGCCAGGCGGGCGGGCATTGCCGGGGCCATCGTCTTTGGCCCCTCGCTGCTGCTGCTCAGCCAGCCGACGTTCGCCCTGCGCACGGAGGATGCCGAGCAAGTCCGCGCCCTGCTGGCAAAACTGCGGGGCAGCTATACCCTGCTTTTGCTGACGGATTCGATTACCGAGATCACAGAGCTTTGCCGGCATATCATCATTTTGAACAAGGGCAGAGTCGTCTCGGACAGCTCGCTCTCGGATCTGGCCGCGACGACGGGCGGCAACAACCGCCTCAAGCTGCGCATGGCCGGCTCGCCTGCGGATTTGCAGGCGCTCTTTGGCCTGCTCCCGGGCATCTTGGACGTGAATTTTCAGCGGACGTTCGAGCCGGGGACGGTGGATATTCTGCTGGAAGTGCGCCGGGGGACGGACCTGCGCCGGGATATCTGGGCGCTTGCCGCCAAGGCGCAGCTGCCCATTTTGGAAATGCGCCCCATCAGCGTCTCTTTAGAGGATGTTTTCCTTCAGCTGACGGGCAGCGGAGGAGGGAGCCTATGATCGCCATCTTCAAAAAGGACTTCCGCTCCTATTTCCGCAGTATGCAGACCTTCGTCTACCTGGCGCTCTTTTCGCTTTTCTGCGGCTACTATGCCTGCCGGCAGTTTTTCCTGGCCGGGGCAGACGGCAGCGCGGCCAGCACGCTCTTAAGCGGCATGTGCGCCGCGGCGGCCCTGCTTTTGCCGCTCATCACCATGCGCAGTTTTGCCGGCGAGCGCATTTTGCATACCGACCACCTGGTGCTCACGGCGCCCATTGGCCCGCTCAGCCTGGCGTTCGGCAAATTTCTGGCCTGCGCGGCATTTTTCGCCCTTTCGCTGGTTCCTGCCGCGATCCTGCCGTTTATCATCGCCTGCATGGGCTATCTCTCCTTTGGCGAGCTGTTTCTGGTTCTGCTGGGCTGCCTGCTCTTTGGGCTGGCGGTGGCGGCGCTGGGCATCTTCGTCTCCTCCATGAGCGGCGGGCCCATCGGGGCCTATTTCGGGACGCTGGGCATCCTCATCGTCTTTTGGATGGCGGGAAACATCCTGCCCAACCTGGGCAGTTCTGCCCTTAGGGCGCTGCTCTCGGCCATCGCGCTCTTCGATGCCCCGGAAATTTTCTCCTACGGCATTTTGCGCTATTCCACAGCGCTCTACCTGCTCTCCTTTGCGGCAGTCTGCATTCTGCTCTGCGCCAAATCCCTGGATTTGGAAAGGAGGGCCAGATGAACGAAGCGCGCAATTCCCTTCGCCGGCTGTTTGGCCGCCGCCTGCGCCCCATTTCCAGCATCGTGCTGCTGGCGGTTTTCGTGCTGATTCTGCTGCTCAACCTGGGGCTGCCCATGCTGGAAGACCAGCTCGCCTTCAGCGCGGATCTCAGCGCCGGCAAGATTTACACGCTCTCGGAGGACAGCCTGGGCGTGCTGGCAGAGCTGGAGCATGAGATCTATCTCTACCCCGTCTATTCCCCGGGCAATGGCGATGTGATTTTGTTGCAGCTGCTCAGAAAGTATGCCGCCAAATCCTCCAAAGTGCACCTGCGGGAGCTATCGGCAGATGCCGTAGCCCGGGAGTTCTCCCTCAGCCGGGATGCCGCCGGGGTTGTGGTGGCCTCGGAGGACGGCTCTATGTTCCGCTTCATTCGGGACGACGAGCTCTACCGCACGGATGCCAACCTGAACCCCGTCGCCCTCAAGGCGGAGGCCAAGATCACATCCGCCATCCTGAGCATCGACCGCGGGGCGTTTTTGCAGATCTGCGCGCTTACCGGGCACAACGAGGCCAAGATCGCAGATCTCTCCAGCTTTTCCGCTCTGCTGGAGGCCAGGAATTTCGGCGTGCTCACCTGCGATCTCTCCAGCTACACGCCCAACCCTCTGACGGATATTCTGCTCATCGCCGCCCCCAAGACGGATCTCACCGAAAGCGAATACATCGCCCTGCGGGAGTTCCTTTCTCTGGGCGGGCGCATGCTCTTTTTGATGGAAAACGCCTCCTTCAACCCGGATCAGGGCGTCATGCAGATCTATATCGACCCTCTGCCGCGGTTTGAAAGCCTGCTGGCGCAGTATGGGATGCTGGTGAACAAGACGCTGGTTGTGGGCGCAGACCCTGCCAAGATCAACCTGCGGGCGACTTCCATGTCTGTGCAGGCGCTACCCCACGCGCTGACAAGCCAGCTGGAGGCCGGGCGGCAATCCGTGGTGCTAAGCGAGATGTCCTCTATCGAGCTGCTCCCGGATGCCGGAAATGCCCAGGTTTCAGAGCTTTTGCGCACGGATGCCTCCTGCTATGAGAAGAAGCTGGCCTCCGGGCTGAGCAATCTGCGCCGCTCCGAGCAGGATCGCGCGGGCAGCTTCCTGGTGGGGGCAGTCTCCGAGAGCGGGCAGTCCCGGGTGGTCCTGCTCACGGGCACTTCGCTGGTCAGCAACCGCGGCCTGGCCGTTTCGGGCAACCGCATCCTTCTGGGGCGCATCCTGGAATATTTGAGCCCCATGGAAAACGATCTGAGCATCCCCGTCAAGTCCCTTTCCGGCGCTTTGCCGGCGCCTTCCTCGTTTTTGCGCAGTCTGCTCGTGCTGCTGGCGCTGGCGGCCATTCCCGCGCTGCTGCTCTATGCGGGCGTTCAAATCTGCTATAAAAAGAAACATTCCTGAAAAATTCGCCGGAAGCCGCAAAGGCTTCCGCTTTTTATTGCCCTGATTTTCTCTTCTCCGCATGGCTTCGCCCTATGGCGCACAAACCGCGCGCGGCTTTTTTGTTTTTTTGCCGCTCTCCGAAAAATTTCGCCTCATTTGTCAGAATAGTACAGCTTTTTACAAATTCTCCCCATTCAAACGCCTTGTGTTCGCCTGCCGCTATGATATAATAAGGATAAGCCATTTATTTACAGATTAGTCAATAAATGGTGTGTTCCGAGGGTGCCGCAGGCACGATATCTGGTATGAGCGGCAAAAAGCAGGAAGCCGGGCGCAGGAAAGTTTTGAGCACATCAGTTTGTATAAATTCAAAAGAAAGAGGAAAAAAGAAAGATGGCGGAAAAAATCAGGTTGCTTATTGTCGAGGACAGCAAATCGCTGGCGGAGAGCCTGCGAACGTTTATGAGCGCGCAGCCGGAAATCGAGGTGGTAGGCGTCGCGGAGAATGCAGAAGTTGCGCTGCAGCTGCTGCAGGAGGAGCAGCCTTCGGCGCTGATTACAGACCTCGTCATGCCCGAGGCAGACGGTTTCCTGCTGTTAGAAAAGCTGGCCAGCGGGCAATACGGCAAAATGCCTGAAACCATTGTGCTCTCTTCGCTGGGGACGGAGGAAGTCATCTCCCGGGCGCTGGAGCTGGGCGCGAAGTATTATATGGTCAAGCCCTTCAACATGGACCTCGTCTATAAGCGCCTGCTGGATTTGTTCCACATGCGGGAAGTGCGGGGCAGCAAGAAGGTCGTCCAGAGCAAATCCCTGGATGAGAAGATCACCAGCATTTTCCTGACCATCGGCATTCCTGCGCATATCAAGGGCTATCAGTTCCTGCGCGAGGCCATCAAAATCGTCATCCGCACGCCCGAGATGATCAACAGCATCACCAAGGAGCTCTACCCCGCCATCGCCGCGCATTTTGAGACGACGCCCAGCAAAGTCGAGCGGGCGATCCGCCATTCCATCGAAGTTGCATGGTCCAGAGGGAAAATCGAGAATCTGAACACGATTTTCGGCTACAACATCTACGGCAAGAACGACAAGCCCACCAACGGCGAGTTCATTGCCCTGATCGCAGACCGGTTGATGCTGGAGCAGATTGCCTGACTTTCATTTCTGCCTCCCTGCCGGCGCTGCCTTGGAGCGCGGCGCGGCTGTTTGTGTCAAAATTATGAATAAAAATGGGCTTTGTGGATAACCTGCCAAAAATATCAACAAAAAAATCCCCAGTTTTATGCTTTTTTGTGCATATGTTGTTGATAATGTTGATAACTTTTATGCATAAACGCAAAATTGGCGCATAAATGCAGCGGCGCACCGCATGGCCCGGATATGAATTTAGCGAAAAAAGCTTCCTGCAAATTGCCGTTTTGGGCAATGCCGGAAGCTTTTTTTGATGCCTGAAATATTTTTCCTCTTTTTGGGAAAACTATAGAAAAACCAAAGGGAGGCATTATGAACCATCAATTACAGGCCATTCGCCATAAGCTTCTGCCCTGCCAGGGGCAGACAGTGCGGCTGCATGTGCGCGCAGAGCGCAACCGGATTTTGGATACGCACGGCGTGCTGGAAGGGCTATACGGCGAGGTATTTACCGTATATGTGCAGTCTGAGGACTACGCCCGCCGCTACTGCTATTCCTACCACGATATTTTGACCAGGCACGTCAGCGTCATCCCTGTGAACCTTTAAACACCTGGGAGATGGGGATGGCCTTGCCCTGCATATCGCAAAAGAGCAGCCAATAGCCCTGGGCGCTGGCGTCTTCCAGATACGTCTCGAAGCCCTTGAGCCAGGCCGGCGGATTCAGGGCATACCGCCCGGGCACGGCCAGCGCCTTGGCCGCGCATTTCTCCCCCTGGAAAATCTCCCCCGAGAGATAGTAGCCTCTCCCCGGGAAGGAGGGATATTCCACCTTCACCCATTTGGAAGTGGGGAAAATTTTGGGAAAAGGCTGGACGCTCTTTTCACTTCTCTGGATGCACGCATACTCCGGGGCGCTTTTTGCGCCCTGTTTTTTTTGCTGCCCAGACTGCGGGCCATTGCTCTGGCCTTCTGCCTTCTGCGCAGGCAAGGGCGCAGACGCAGTTTTAGGCGCGGCCTGCTCTGGCTGCCTCTGCATCTTTTGCCCCGGCGCATTTCCGGCGCTGGGCGCGGCGGCTGTTCTCTGCCCTTGGTTTGGCTGCCCATCCTGGGGGGCGCGCTCCCGCTGCCCGGCCGTCGTTTGCCGCGCAGTGGAGCCGCCTTGCCGGAGTTCCTGCGCCTGCCCTGCTTTGGGGTACTGGCGCGGCTCCGGCATCCCGGCCTGCCCTCCTCTGCGCATGGAGGACTGGGGCTGGGCGGCGCGCATGAGCTCCTCCAGCGCCGGCGTCGAGACGTATTCCGGCAGGTTTTCCCACTGCCCCCTCTGTTGGCTCATCGCCCCTCTTGCCGGCGCACCGGGAGCCTGGCTCTGCCCGCGCCCAAAAGCGCGGCTGTCCCGGCCGCCCCTATATGCAGAGGAGTGGGAATTTCCCGGCCCCGCGCCCCCTTCCTGCCCGGAAAATGCCTGCCTGGGCTGGGCTGGAGCGCCCTCCTGCCGACGCGTTCCCGGCGCTTCGGGCATGGACTCGGGCTGGCTATCCCGCGAAAATGCCGCAGTTGGCTGTTTCTGCCGCGAACTAGGGGCGCTTTCCTGCTCCTGCACGCTCTGCCGCATCCGGGGCATCGGCTCTGGGGCAGTTTGAGGCTCCCCCTGCTTCAAGTGCCGCCTCTGCTCAAGTGCCGACTGCGCCTGTGATTGCGGTTCCGAATTGGCAGGCGTCTTCTGCGGCGCCAATTCCCAGGCAGTTCGTGCCTCGTCCTGCCCAGACTGCCGCCTTTGCTCGGATGCCGGCTCTGTCTGCGCAGTCTGTGCGTGCCCAAGCGGCTCTGGGGCGGCAGACTGCTTCTCCTGACTGCTCATTGCCTGCGTCTTTTCCTGGCTGGCCAGCCCGGAGGCGGGCTCTCTCTCCCGGCCGCGCTGTGGTTCCTGTGCCCATTGCGCTTGGCTGGCCTGCGGGCGCCCCTGCCCGCCCTGCCGCGTCTCCCAAGAGCCTTGCTTCTTTTGGCGCGTCTCCGGGGCCGGCTGTGCTTGGGCGGCCCGGGCGGTTTCCTGCCCTTTTCCCCCCGCAGTTTCCTGCTGCGCCGCAGACGCCTGAGCCGGGCGCTCATTCTCTGCCCTTCGCTCCTGCCTGGCAGAGGGCGTTTCTGCGCCTCTGCGCTGTGTTTCCTGAAATATCTGCCCTTCCGGCTGGCCGGATAGAATCTCGCTGGGCTTTGGCCTTTGCCGCGCCGAGACTTCCAGCTCCTTCAGGCGCTTTTTCTCCTGGCGCGTGAAGCAGGCCGATCGGGCCGCAGAGAAATCTGCCTTGCCTCCGGCCATGAGAAACTGGCCGCCCCGGGCCGCGGCCGCCGCCTGCACTCTGCGCGGAGGCAGCGGGCAGCTTCCCTTGCACCGATCCAAAATCATCCAGTCCCTATCTGAAAACAGCAGCCAAAGCTCTGCATCCCGCAAATAGGCCGGCGATTCCAGCGAGAAGGCCAGCTCCTCCCCATATTCCAGCCGCAGTACACCCCGGGATTTTCCCGAAAGCGCCAAAACCTGTTTTTCCGCCATGTTTGCACCTCCATCTTCCCGCTTCATTTTATGCCCGGCCGGGCGCAAACATGCCGGGGGAGTGGGCTTCCCCCTTTTTCCGCGCATTTTAAACCCCCTGACATCGTATCAGGGGGTACTATTTTTCCCGGCTTATTCCACCGTTACAGATTTGGCCAGGTTTCTGGGCTTATCGACATCGCAGCCCTTGAACACCGCAGTGTAGTAGCCATAGAGCTGATAGAGCAGCACGGCCAGCAGCGGCGCGAAGGTATCCCCGGCGTCTGGAATGGTCAGCACCAGATCCACCTCCTGCTCCAAAAGCGGCTTATGGTGCTCCTGCACCACCGCGACGACATACGCGCCCCGGGCCTTGACTTCCTTGAAGTTGGAGAGAGATTTTTCCATCAGGGCTTCCTGCGTCGCCAGCGCCATGACGAGCGTCCCCTCCTCGATGAGGGCGATGGGGCCATGCTTGAGCTCGCCCGAAGCATAGGCCTCGGAATGGATATACGAGAGCTCCTTGAGCTTGAGCGAGCCTTCCAGCATGAGCGCATAGTCCATGCCTCTGCCGATGAAGAACTCGTGTTCATCCATATAGCGCTTGGAGGCCAGATGCTGGATGGCGGTCTCATCCTTCAAAATCTCCGCCGCCAGCTCGGGCAGGGCTTTCAGCTCGCCCAGCAGCGCAGCATATTTTTGCGGCGAAAGCGTGCCCTTGATGCGGCCCAGCTCCAGCGCCATCATATAAAGGCACATGACCTGCGTGCTGTAGCCCTTGGAAGTCGCCACGGCGATCTCCATGCCGGCCTGGGTATACATGGTGGCATCCGCCTCTCGGGAGATGCTGCTGCCCTTGACGTTGGTGATCGCCACGACCTTCTGCCCATGGCGCTTGGCTTCCCGCAGGGCCGCGATGGTATCCGCCGTCTCGCCGGACTGGCTGATGACGACGACCAGCTGATTTTGATGCAGAATCGGGCTGCGGTAGCGGAACTCGGAAGCCATATCCACAGACACCGGCACCCGCGCCAGCTTCTCGATGACGTATTTGCCCAAAATTCCGGCGTGATAGGCGCTGCCGCAGGCCACGATGAGAATCTCGTCGATATCCTGCATGAAGTCGTCTGTGATGTGGATTTCCGAAAGATCCAGCCGTTCATCCCGCAGGCGCGTCATGAGCGTATCGTAGAGCGCCTTGGGCTGCTCGTGGATCTCCTTCATCATGAAATGCTCGTAGCCGCCTTTTTCGGCCTGGGAGACATCCCAATCCACCACAAAAGGCGCTTTCTCCACCTTGTTGCCGTATTCATCGAACACCTCCACGCGGTTTTTCTCGATGACGGCAACTTCCTTATCCTCCAGCAGATAGACATTTCTGGTGTATTCCAGCAGGGCGGGGAAATCCGAGGCGATGAAGTTTTCCCCCTCTCCCAGACCCACCACCAGCGGGCTGTCTTTTCTGGCCGCGACGATTCTGCCCGGCTCCTTTGCGCTGACGACGCCCAGGGCATACGAGCCCTCCAGCATCTTGATGGCCCGCATGACCGCGCTTTTCAGATCGCCCTCGTAGTAGTAGTTGACCAGATGCGCCACGACCTCGGTATCCGTATCCGAGACGAAGGAAATGCCCTTGCCCGAGAGCCAGCTTTTGAGCTTGGCGAAGTTTTCGATGATGCCGTTATGCACCACCGCGAGGTCTCCCGCCGTATTGGTATGCGGATGCGAGTTGACATCCGACGGCTCGCCGTGGGTCGCCCAGCGGGTGTGCCCGATGCCCAGCGTCCCCTCGGCCTGCGCGCCGCCCAGCTTTTCCTCCAGCTTTGCCAGCCGCCCCTTTGCCTTGACGACCTTCATGCGCCCATCCTGAATAAAGGCGACGCCGGCGCTGTCGTAGCCGCGGTATTCCAGTTTCCCAAGCCCTTTCAGCAAAACCGAAAGAGCGTCTCTATCGCCGATATAGCCGACAATTCCGCACATACTATTTGCCTCCTAGCTTTTGCTCGATGAGCCGGGCGATTTTCACAGCCTCTTCCCCAATCGCCTTTTTATCCTTGCCCTCGATCATGACGCGCACCAGCGGCTCTGTGCCCGAAGTGCGGATGAGCACCCGGCCCTGCCCGGCCATCTGCTGCTCCAACCGGGCGATCTCCGCCAAAATCTCCTCATCCTTGTCGTAATCGAATTTCTTCTCCTCGCTGACTTTGGCATTGACCAGCACCTGCGGCAGAATTTCCACTGCATTGGCCAGCTCGGAGAGCGTCCTACCTTTGCGTTTCATCACGCCCAGCAACTGGATGCCCGAAAGCATACCGTCACCGGTGGTGTTGTGATCCAGGAAAATCAGATGGCCGGACTGCTCGCCGCCGAAATTATAGCCGGATGCCAGCATCTCCTCCAGCACATAGCGGTCGCCCACGCCGGTTTTGACGATCTCGATGCCCTGGGGCTTTAAGGAAAGCTCCAGGCCCAGATTGCTCATGACCGTGGCCACCAGGGTATTTTTGGCCAGGCAGCCGCGCTCCTTCATATCCAGCGCACAGACGGCCATGATGCGATCCCCGTCGATGATGCGGCCAAATTCGTCTACCGCGATGAGGCGATCCGCGTCGCCATCGAATGCCAGGCCCACGTCTGCGCCGTATTCATTTACCAGGATTTGCAGATTGCCCGGGTGCGTGGAGCCGCAGTTGTCGTTGATATTCGCGCCGTCCGGCATGTTATAATGCGCATAAACCTCCGCGCCCAGCCGGGAAAACACCTCGCCCGCCAGCGCAGAGGAGGCGCCGTTGGCGCAGTCCAGCACGACTTTGAGGCCATCCAGCCGCACCGGGCTGGATTCCGCGAGAAAATCCGCGTATTCCCGGGGCGCGTTTCTCAGCCGCACCCGGCGGCCCACCCCAAGGCCGGTGGGCAGGGCATCGCCGATGCCTTGCAAAACCAGCTTCTCAATCTCGTCTTCGATGGCGTCGGCCAGCTTATAGCCCTTGGCATTGAAGAACTTGATGCCGTTGTATTCCACCGTGTTATGCGACGCGCTGATGACCGCCCCGGCATCTGCCTCGTAGTACCGCGTCAGGTGCGCGACGGCGGAAGTCGGGATGACGCCCAGCGTGCAGGCCTCTGCCCCGGCAGAGCAAATGCCCGCAATCAGCGCGCTCTCCAGCATATCCCCAGAAATTCTGGTATCTTTTCCGATGAGTATTTTCGCCTTGTGCACTTCGTTGGTCAGCACCTTGGCCGCCGCCTGCCCCAGCTTGAAGGCAAGCTCGCAGCTCAGTTTTTCGTTGGCAATTCCGCGCACGCCGTCCGTGCCAAAAAGTCTGCCCATATCAATACCCCTTTATTTTCCTAGCGCATCAAATATTCCCGCGCCTGCTCGGCCGCCACTGCGCCGTCCGAAACCGCCGTGGCAACCTGCCGCAGAGATTTCGCCCGGACGTCTCCCGCGGCAAACACCCCTGCAATCTCTGTTTTGGTATCCTCTCCGGCCTGGAGATAGCCCGCGGCATCCAGCGTCATCTCGCCCTGCAAAATGCCCGTATCCGGGATGCGCCCAATCGCCACGAACAGCCCATCCGCCGCCAGGCGCTTTTGCTCGCCCGTCTCCGCCTGCTCCAGCGTAACCGCCTCAAAGCCCAGCGTTCCTTCCAGCGCCGCCGGGCGATACCCCAGCAGCATGGAGAGGTTTTCCTTTTCTTTTGCCTTCCTTATAAGATATTCCTGCGCGCGGAATTCATTCCGCCGATGCACCAGCGTAACACTTTTGGCGATATCCGCCAGATAGAGCGCATCCTCAAAGGCCGTATCGCCCCCGCCGATGACGACCGCATCCCGCCCCCGGAAAAAGGCGCCGTCGCAAGTCGCGCAGTAGGAGAGGCCAGAGCCCACCATTTCCTCTTCGCCGGCCAGCCCGAGCTTTCTGGGGGCCGCGCCCATGGCCAGAATGACCGACCGGGCCTGGTAGTTCCCTGCTCTTCCCTGGGCGCTCTTCTGCTCGCCCTTCAGGCAGACCGAGCCAATCTCATCCGAGACGAGCTCTGCCCCAAAGCGCTCGGCCTGCTCCCTAAGCTGCTGGGAAAACTCGCCGCCCGAGATGCCCCGGGCAAAACCCGGGTAGTTCTCCAGCTGGTGCGTATAGGCGATTTGCCCGCCCGGCACCTGCTTTTCCGCCACTGCAACGCGCAGGCCGCTGCGCGCCGCATAAATGGCCGCCGTCAGCCCCGCAGGGCCCGCGCCAATGATAAATACATCGTACATCGTTGCTCCTTTTTTTCACCTGTATCTGGATTCGAGCAATGCCATGCAATGCACATAGCCCGCCCACCGAAACCTTGGCGGGCGGTGGATTTATGATACCATGTCGGCGGTGCGCAGTGTGCGCCGCCGGTAGCCGCGAACGCTCAGGCTTCGGAAGGGCAAAGCCCTTTCGATTAAGCCGTGCATTTATGATACCATGTCGTCAGCGCGCAGCGTGCGCTGGCGGTAGCCGCGAACGCTCGACCCTTCGTGCGTTCATGATACCATGATAAACGCAAGCGCCAGCTTGCTTCTTCTTTTGCGTTGCAGCGAAGCACGGCAACGCCATGGTCCAATGTTCTCTCAGTCGTCCGAAGCTTTGCTTCGGACGACGCCGTAAAAATATTATACCGCATAAATGCAAGCGCCAGCTTGCTTCTTCTTTCAGCGCTGCGGTGAAGCACAGCAGCGCGCAGTTCAATGAATCCGGGCCCCGCTCAAAATCTTTGATTTTGCTAGCGGGTGGATTTATTATAGCATAGCACTCTAAAAATGTCCAAACGAGGTATGATTGTTCTTCTTTATCATGCGGCTTTTGCGGCCAATTACTCTTTTTCCCGAAAAATTTCTTTATGGAGTTTTTCCAGGAAAGAGCGGCTTTTCTCCCCCGCAAAACCTTGAAACACCGGCGCGTCCCTTTTCCGCCGCACTTGGCCGCCCAAAAAAGTTTACAATTTCCAGCGCTGATTTCATCGGAGCTATTGCGGACTGCGCAACCATTCCCTATTGCGAAATTCTCTGCCTTGGAAGCAAATCCCTTCTTTGCGGCAGCAATGCAGGCGGGAGGCGGAATTTTGGGCATGAGAAAACCCCGGAAAAAACCGGGGTTGCAATTTCTCTCGTGAAATTATCTCTTGGAGAACTGGGGAGCTCTTCTGGCGGCTTTGAGGCCGTATTTCTTTCTCTCCTTCATTCTCGGGTCTCTGGTGAGGTAGCCAGCGGCCTTAACCTCGCCGCGCAGATCCGGCTCTGCCTTGATGAGCGCGCGCGCGATGCCGTGGCGCATTGCGCCAGCCTGGCCGGTATAGCCGCCGCCATGCACAGTCGCGATGACGTCGTAGCTGCCCAGGCGCTCTGTCAGCTCCAGAGGCGAACGGACGAGCATCCGCAGCGTCTCATAGCCGAAAAACTCCTCGAGGTCTTTATGGTTTACCGTGATATTGCCATTTCCCGCAATCAGGCGGACTCTGGCGACGGATTTCTTTCTTCTGCCTGTTCCCAGGAACTGTTCTTTTGCCATCGTTTATTACCTCCCTCTTACAGGTCCAGCGCCGTGGGGCACTGCGCAGCGTGCTTATGCTCTGCGCCCTTATAGACATTGAGCTTGGAGAGCATCTGGCTGCCAATTTTATTCTTGGGCATCATTCTCTCGACGGCCTTCTCGAACGCGAAATCGCTCTTTTCAGCCATCAGCTTCTTATAAGAGATTTCCCGCAGGCCGCCGCGGTAACCCGTGTAGCTGCGGTATACTTTCTTATCCAGTTTTTTGCCGGTCAGCACCAGCTTATCCGTATTGACGACAATCACATAATCGCCCGTATCCAGGCTGGGCGTGTAAGTCGGCTTATTTTTTCCCATCAGAATGGCAGCAACCTGGCTGGCAAGGCGGCCAAAGGTTTTGCCTTCCGCATCTACGACATACCATTTTCTCTCGATATTGCCGTGCGGCATATATGTCTTCATGAGGCGTTCCTCCTATAGTTAAGTTGCTCGGCGCAAGCGCCAATGATTATGGTAGATGCACGAGTTTTTACGGGGCTAGTGCAAAAATCCATGCACATTATATTTTAGCCAAGCCAAACGGCGATGTCAAGGGATATTTTGCACTTTCGGCCAAGTTTATGCCCTCTTTGCGGCTTTTTTACTCATAATACACCTGCATCATGATCAGCCCCCGGGCGACGGCCGTGGGCCCGGCGTTTTTGCGCTCCAGGCTTTTTAAAATCCGCCCCACCTGCTCCGGCGGGTATTTGCCCTTGCCGACGTCCATGAGCGTCCCGGCGATGATGCGCACCATGTTATAGAGAAAGCCGTTGCCCGTGATATCCAGATAGACCATGCTGCCCTGCCGGGAGATTTGCAGGCTGTCTACCCGGCGCACTGTGCCCACCAGATTGCTTCCTTCGGCCTTGAAGGCGTTAAAATCGTGCTCGCCCACCAGATATGCTGCGCCCGCCTGCATGGCGGCTTCATCCAGCGGGATGGGGCAGTGGGCGCAGGTCTGCCGGCCGATGGCGCAGTTATGCCGCCCGTTGTAGATGGCATAGCGGTAGTGCTTGCCCTTGGCGGATTTCCTGGCGTGGAACTCCTCCGAAACCTGCCGGGAGCTTTGAACCCGAATATCCGGCGGCAGCTGCTGGTTGAACACAAAGCTCAGCTTTTCCGCGGGAATGGAAGTCTGCGTATCGAAATGCGCGCACTGCCCCAGGGCGTGCACGCCGGCATCCGTCCTTCCGGCGCCGATGATGCGCCGCCGCTCTCCCGTGGCCCGAAACAGCGCGGCCTCCAGCTCGCCCTGGATGGAGGCGGCGTTCTCCTGCACTTGCCAGCCCGAGTAGTTCGTGCCCTCGTATTCGACGATTAGCTTCACTCTCATAGCTAGAACCCGAAGCCGATGAACACGCACAGCCCGGCAAACAGCAGCAGCGCCAGATAATCGCGCAGCTGCACGTGAAAGACCTTCATGCGCGTGCGGTTATCGCCGCCGTGATAGCATCTGGCCTCCATGGCCAGGGCCAGCTCATCCGCCCGCTTGAATGCGCTGACGAACAGCGGCACCAGAATGGGAATCATCCCTTTTGCCTTTTCCATCAGGCCGCCCGAATCAAAGGAAGCGCCTCTGGCCGTCTGCGCCTTCATGATGCGATCCGTTTCCTCCATGAGCGTGGGGATGAACCGCAGGGCGATGCTCATCATCAGCGCCATCTCGTGCACCGGGAAGTGCACGGCTTTGAGCGGCCGCAGCAGGGATTCCAGCGCGTCGGTAATCTCCTTGGGGGAGGTGGTCAGCGTCAGAATCGTGGAGCACATGACCAGCAGAATCAGCCGGATGGCCAGCTCTATCGCCTTTTCGATGCCCTCCCAGTAGATTTTGATGATGCCCCACTCCCAGAGGATTTTCTCCCCGGTCAGGAAGAAAATGTTCATCACAAAAGTCAGCAAAATGACAAACCACATGGGCTTGATGCCCTTGAGCACAAATTTGATGGAGATGCGCGAACATGCCACCGCCAGCAGCAGCATGCCGAGCACCGCCAGATAGCCCCAGTAGGTATGCACGAAGAAGATGAGCACGATGATGGCGAGGGTCAGCAGCAGCTTGACTCTCGGGTCCATCCGGTGCATGAGGGAGCTTCCGGGGAAATATTGCCCCAGCGCGACGTTTTTCATTGCTTTGCACCTCCCAGCTTCCCGGTCAGGCAGTCCAAAATCTCATGGTAGCGGATGGTTCCCTGGGGAATATCCATGCCCCGCTCCCGCAGCTGCCCCGCCAGCTTGGCCGCTTCGGGCAGATCCAGCCCGGCGGCAAGCAGCTTCTCCTCCTGCGCAAAAACTTCTCTCGGCGTGCCGTTCAGATACAGCTCGCCGCCGTTCATGGCCAGCACCCGGCCGGCGTATTCCGCCAGGTTGTCCATATTATGGGAAATCATCAGGATGGTGATGCCCGTCTCGTTCAGATCCCGGGCAAGCTGCATGAAGTTTTCCCGGCCCATTGGGTCCAGCCCGGCGATGGGCTCGTCCAAAATCAAGATGGAAGGCTCCATGGCCAGCACGCCTGCAATGGCGATTTTGCGCTTTTGCCCGCCCGAGAGCGAAAAGGGCGATTTATCCTTATACAGCTCGTAATCGATGCCCACATGCTCCAGCGCGACGCGCACCCGGCCTGCAAGCTCGCTTTCGGGGACGCCCATTTTGCGCGGGCCATAGGCCACATCCTTTTCCACCGTCTCCTCAAAAAGCTGGTATTCGGGATACTGGAACACCACGCCCAGCGTCCGCCGAAGCTGCCTGCGATCCGCCTTTTTGGCCATGTAGTCCACGCCGTTGATGAGCACCTGGCCCTCTGCGCCGTCCAGCAGGCCGCTGATGACCTGGATGAGCGTGCTCTTGCCGCTGCCCGTGTGCCCGATGATGCCCACGAACTCGCCATCTGCGATCTCGAAGCTGACATTTTTCAGCGCCTGATGCTCGAAGGGCGTGCCGGGCATATAAGTGTAGGAAAGATTTTTTACTGTAATTGGCATAGCTGATCCGCAAGCTCCTCTCTGGTGAGCGCAGGAAGAAGGGCAACGCCCCGTTTTTTCAGATCCATATACAGCTGCGCGGCAAAGGGCGGCAAAAGCTCTGCCTTCTGGAGCAGCGGCTCATCGAAGAAAATCTCCTCCGGCGTCCCCTTTCCCAGCACAAACCCGTTGCTCATGACCACCACCTGATCCGCCCCCACGGCTTCCTCCATGAAGTGCGTGATGAGCAGGATGGTCATGCCCTGAGCGTTCAGCTGATGGATGATCTCCAAAATATCGCTGCGGCCCTTGGGGTCCAGCATGGCCGTAGCCTCATCGAAGATGATCATCTTGGGGTGCATGGCCAGCGTGCTGGCGATGGCAATGCGCTGTTTTTGGCCGCCCGAGAGCATATGCGGGGCGCGCTTTTGATACTGCTCCATGCCCACCATCCGAAGCGACTGCTGCACGCGCTCCAGGATTTCCTCCCGGGGCACGCCAAGGTTTTCCGGCCCGAAGGCGACTTCCTCATCCACCACCGTGGCCACCAGCTGGTTATCCGGGTTCTGGAAGACCATGCCCGCCGTCTCCCGGATGGCAAGCTGGTTCTCCTCTTTTGCCGTATCCATCCCGGCGACTTCCAGCCGGCCGGAGGTCGGCGTATTCAGCGCGTTGACCAGCCGGGCAAAGGTGGATTTGCCGCTGCCGTTGTGCCCGAGTATGACGACGAACTCCCCTTCCTGCACGGCAAGGTCGACGCCGTTCAGGGCGAAGTGGTAGGTCTCGTCCTCGGAGATATAGGCGAATTTGAGCGCTTCCGCCTCTAAAATTTGTTGCATGCTGCTACCTGCTTTCTAACGCGGCCTTTTGCACCCCGCTTTGGGGGATGCCCTGCCGGCATCGTTTGCTCAGCCTCCGGCCGCAGTCTGCCGCATTTAAAATGGGCAAACCTCAAATTGAAAAAAGGGCCTTGAGTGCATCTGCCCCCAAAGCCCCTCTCTGGCAATTAGACCAGCTCGAGAATCACCATTTCCGCAGCATCGCCGCGTCTCGGCCCCATCTTGATGATGCGGGTATAGCCGCCGCCCTGGCCCAAGGATTCTGCCCGGGCTGCATACTTCGGAGCGATTTCTCTAAATACTTTCTCCACAACGGGATATTTCACATCCCCTGTGCGCTGATTGTATTTGTATTTGCTCTCCTTCTCCAGCTTCTCCGGCTTAACGTTATAAAGATAAGCCAGCATCTGGCGTCTGACGGCCAGCTTTTCCGGAGCGTCGTTCACGAACTCTTTCTCTACAATATTGCCCTTATCATCCTTGACGGATTTCGTGACAGTTACTGTATTTTTATACTGCTTCATGGCCTTCGTGATCATCTTCTCAGCGATTCTGCGGACTTCTCTGGCCTTGGCGTCTGTCGTCTCGATTCTGCCATTCCAAAGAAGCGCGGTAACCTGATTTCTGAGAACAGCCTTTCTCGGGCCCGAGGCCATGTTTAATTTGGTATAGTTTGCCACCTTCGTGTGCCTCCTAGCTACAGATTAATCATCCTGACGAAGGCTGAGCCCCAAGGTCGCGAGCTTCTGCTGGACTTCCTCCAGAGATTTTCTGCCCAGGTTTCTTACCTTCATCATTTCTTCTTCGTTCTTTTTGATGAGCTCTTCGATCGTGTTGATGCCTGCGCGCTTTAAGCAGTTATAGGAGCGCACGGACAAATCCAGCTCTTCGATGGTGATCTCAAGGATTTTCTCTTTCTTTGCATCCTCTTTTGCCACCATGATCTCGACATCGCCCACATGATCCGCCAGACCCACGAACTGGCTCAGATACTCGGTGAGAATCTTTGCCGCAAAGGAAACGGCCTCGTCTGCCGGGATGGAGCCATCCGTCCAGACATCCAGCGTCAGCTTGTCAAAATCCGTGATTTGGCCGACCCGGGTGTTTTCCACCGTGAAGTTTGCCTTGGTTACGGGGGTATAGAGCGAATCCATGGGAATCACGCCGATGGGCATATCCGGCTCTTTGTTCTTATCTGCAAGAACATAGCCTCTGCCATGGGCCAGCGTAATTTCCATCGTCAGCGCTGCGTTGTCGTCCAGTGTGGCGATATGAAGATCCGGATTGATAATTTCCACATCGGAATCCAAAGAAATATCCGCCGCCGTTACTTCCCTCGGCCCCGCGACGTTGAGCGTCAGCGTCTTGGGCTCATCGGAATACAGCTTTGCGCGCAATCCTTTCAGGTTTAGCACGATGTTCGTAACGTCCTCCCGAACGCCGGGAACTGTGGAAAACTCGTGCAACACTCCATCAATCTTGATTTTCGTTACCGCTACACCAGGAAGGCAGGAAAGCAGGACTCTTCTCAGAGAGTTGCCAAGCGTTGTCCCAAAGCCCCGCTCGAGGGGCTCCATCACGAATCTCGCATAGCTTCTGTCAGCATTGTGCTCAGTGCATTCGATCTTCGGCTTTTCAATTTCCAACATGTACGAAAAACCCTCCTTAAAGTTAGTTGCGGTTCGAACTATTGTTATCTAGAATACAGCTCGACGATCAAGTGCTCTTCAATGGTTAAATCCATATCATCTCTCTCAGGCAGCGCTACCACGCTTGCGGAAAGACCGCCCTCGGCAACCGAGAGCCACTTGGGAACCGGCTTTCCTGCCTGCTCCGCGATCTGCTTGAAGCGCTCTGTTGCTGCGCTCTTTGCCTTGACGGCGATGACATCACCCACCGAGACTCTGTAGGAAGGGATATCGACCTTCTTGCCGTTGACCGTGATATGCCCATGCAGGACAAACTGCCGGGCCTGCGCGCGGGAATCGCCCACGCCCATGCGATAGATCACGTTATCCAGGCGAAGCTCCAGCAGCATGAGCATATAGGCGCCGGTAACGCCTCTCTGCTTGGCAGCCAGCTCGAAATAGCTGCGGAACTGCTTTTCGCTCATGCCATAAGCTCTTTTGACTTTCTGTTTCTCACGCAGCTGAATGCCATATTCAGAAGCTTTCTTTCTGCTCTGGCCATGCTGCCCCGGAGCGACCGGGCGTTTTGTGAATCCGCACTTTTCCGAGAAGCATCTATCCCCTTTGAGGAACAGTTTGCAGCCTTCTCTGCGGCAAAGGCGGCATACAGGACCTGTGTATCTTGCCATAATAATATACCTCCTTTAAACCCTTCTGCGCTTGGGCGGACGGCAGCCGTTGTGCGGAATCGGCGTAACATCCTTGATGAGCGTAACTTCGAGGCCGGCCGTCTGGAGCGCGCGAATTGCCGCTTCTCTTCCGGATCCCGGGCCGCGAACGTAGACTTCAACTGTCTTCAGGCCATGCTCCATAGCTGCCTTGGCAGCCGTCTCCGCAGCCATCTGCGCCGCGAAGGGAGTGGACTTTCTCGAGCCGCGGAAGCCAAGCGCTCCCGAGCTCGACTGCGAAAGCGCGTTGCCCTGCATATCCGACATCGTAACAATCGTGTTGTTGAAGGAAGAGCGGATATGTGCCTGGCCGCGCTCAATGTTTTTCTTTTCTCTGCGCTTTCTGCTTGTAACTGCTTTTGCCATTACATTCTCCCCCTTACTTCTTCTTGCCCGCTACCGTCTTCTTGGGGCCTTTTCTGGTGCGCGCGTTTGTTTTCGTGCTCTGGCCGCGCACGGGCAGGCCTCTTCTGTGGCGGACGCCGCGATAGCAGCCAATTTCCATCAGACGCTTAATATTGAGGCTGACTTCTCTTTTGAGATCGCCCTCAACATGGCAGTGCTTATCGACATATTCTCTGATTTTGCCGGCATCATCCTCGGATAAATCTCTCACCCGAATATCCGGGTCTACCCCGGTTGCAGCGAGAATTTCCTGAGAGGTTTTCAGACCAATGCCATACACATAGGTCAGGCCGATTTCAATGCGTTTATCTCTGGGTAAATCTACCCCAGCAATACGTGCCATTTAACCTTTTACCTCCGGTTCCTTGTTCGGTGATTTGTATAATAAGGTGAGCATGCGTGCGCAATACGGGCGGGTAAGGCCCGTACAGCCGCTGCGCGAACATGGCAGCACTTCTTATCAAAAAATAAATTTAGCCCTGTCTCTGCTTATGCTTTGCATTCGAGCAGATGACCATAACCTTGCCGTGCCGCTTGATGACTCTGCATTTCTCGCACATCGGTTTTACAGACGGTCTAACCTTCATTTCTCTACCTCCTATTTTTTAGAGATGACAATAGGGTGCTTATCCTAAGAAAGCTCTCAGGGCATCCCACAACACTCTCTAATGCGCCTATGATCAATATAAGCGCACCTTATATTTTATCTGTTCATCCAGAAAATTGCAATGCTTTTTCCTGAATTTTTACTCAAAAATATGCCTTTTTAAGCAATTTTTTGTGATAACACAGCAAAAGCGCCGCTTTTTAGTTCTTTCCTCTCCAAGTGATTCTTCCTCTGGATAGATCGTAGGGAGAAAGCTCCACCGTAACCTTATCGCCCGGAAGAATGCGGATATAGTTCATGCGCAGCTTTCCGGAAATATGCGCCAGCACCTTATGCCCGTTTTCCAGCTCAACTTCAAAAGCAGCATTCGGAAACGTATCCGTTACGACGCCCTGAACTTCGATAACATCACTTTTTGACAAATCTAATTCTCCTTTAATATTGCCAAAGCTTCCCGCACCCGCGCATCCAGCGCATCGCCTTGCTGCAGCGCCTGCCTAAGCTCCTCGCTCACAGCGCCGCAGGGGCGCAGATGCATCCTCTTTTTGCGTTTTGGCTTTGCGAGCTTGCGGCCTCTGCCATCTGCCAGATGCACATACTCGCCCTCCAAAACCTCCGACACCACAAAATATTTGCCCTTATCTCTGCCAGCCAGAGCCCGGCAAACCGTGCCAACTCCAAACTTTTCCATGCCGCGCCTCACTCTGCTGCTGTGAGAATTTCACAGGGGCCCTCTGGCATGATGGCGATGGTATTCTCGTAATGCGCCGAGAGTTTGCCATCCAGCGTGGAGACCGTCCAGCCGTCGTCTGCCTCGGCCACCTTTGGCGTGCCCAGATTGAGCATGGGCTCGACGGCAATCGTCATGCCAGGCCGCAGGACCGGGCCTTTGAACCGGGAGACGAAGTTTGGCACATCCGGCGCCTCGTGCAGATCCTGCCCGACGCCATGGCCGATGAGCTCGCGCACGACGCTCACCCCATTTTCCACCGCATACTCCTCGATGGCTTTGCTGATATGGAAAATGCGGTTGCCCGCGATTGCCTGGGCAATGCCCCGGTAGAAGCTCTCTTTTGTGATATCGATGAGCCGCTGTGCCTCGGGGGAGATTTGGCCGACGCCCACTGTTCTGGCCATATCCGAATGGAAGCCATGCAGATAAGCGCCCATATCGATGCTTATAATATCCCCTTCCCGCAGGCGCCGATGCCCCGGGATGCCATGCACAACCTGCTCATTGACAGATGCACAGATAGAGCCGGGAAACCCGCCGTATCCCTTGAAGGATGGCGTCGCTCCCGCCCCTATAATGTAATCAAATGCAATGCGGTCCAGCTCGCCCGTAGTTACCCCCGGGCGAACCGCCGCAAGCACCTTTTCCATTGCCTGGGCAGCAACCCTGCCCGCCTGGCGCATCTTTTCAATTTCTTTTGCAGACTTAATGATGATCATTCGTTTTTGAGCCCCTCAAGAGTCTCGCGAATTTGCTTCGCAATCTCATCCGGCGCCCCGTTTGCGTCTATGGTATACAGCTTTCCCTGGCCCTGATAGAATTCTACCAGCGGCGCAGTCTGCTGCTGATACACTTCGAAGCGCCTAATGACCGTCTCTTCGGTATCGTCGTCCCGGATATAGAGCGCGCCGCCGCACTTTTCGCAGGTGCTGCCGCTATACCAGGCTGTGCTGTATACTGCGCCGCATTCCTTGCAGAGCCGGCGCGAGCAGATGCGCCCGACGACGACATCTACCGTAGTATCCAGATTGACGACGGCATCGATTTCCGCGATCTCGGAAAGCGCCTTCGCCTGCTCCACCGTGCGCGGGAAACCATCGAAGAGGATGCCCCCTTCTGTGTTTTCCAGACGGTTTTTTACCATGCCTATGATCACGCTATCCGGCACCAGCTTGCCCTCGTCGATATAGGCCTTGGCCATGTTGCCAAGCTCTGTGCCGTTTTTCATCTCTGCGCGCAGCATATCGCCCGTGGAGAGATGCTCAAAGCCAAAATGCTCTTTGATTCTGGCCGCCATTGTGCCTTTTCCAGCCCCGGGAGGGCCGAGTAGAATGACATTCATTGCCTTCCTCCTATTTCAAGAAGCCTTTGTAGTGGCGCATCATCATCTGTGCTTCCAGCGTCTTGGCCGTTTCCAGCGCCACGCTCACCATGATGAGCAGGCTGGTTGCGCCAAAGGCGGAAGTGGAGCCCAGAAGCTTGCTGAACAGCGTGGGCACTGCGGCCACCACGGCCAGGAACAGTGCGCCGAACAGCGTCAGGCGCGAAAGGATGCTGGCAAGATAATCCGAGGTGGGCTTGCCGGGGCGGATGCCCGGGATGAAGCCGCCGTACTGCTGGATATTCTTGGAGACATCGATGGGGTTAAAGGCGATCTGGGAATAGAAGTAGGTGAAGAACATAATCAGCAGGGCATAGATGATGGCATACAGCCAGCTGCCCGTTCCCAGGAATTTGGAATACCACTGATAGAAGCCGCTGTTCGGCCAGAACTGGGCGATCATGCCCGGGAACTGGACGAACGTCATGGCGAAGATCAGCGGCATAACGCCGGATTGGTTGACCTTCATGGGGATGAAGGTGGACTGCCCGCCGAACATCTTGCGGCCGACCACGCGCTTCGCATACTGGACGGGAATTCTGCGCTCGCCCATATCCACGAAGGTGATAGCCGTGATGGTGAACAGCGCGAACACCAGCGTTCCCACTAAAGACCAGACGCTGGCCTTTCCTGTGAACATGCCGCTGAACAGGGCGATTGCCTGCCCGGGCAGATCTGCCACGATACCCACGAAGATGATCAGCGAGATGCCGTTGCCGATGCCCTTGTCGTTGATGCGCTCACCCAGCCACATGATGAAGGCCGTGCCTGCCGTCAGGCAGAGCACAATGGTGATATAGTTGAAAATATCCGTCGACTGGACGGCGTTTGCGCCCATGCCCAGCAAAATGCCGACAGCCTGGACGATTGCAAGCGCCACCGAGACGATTCGGGTAATAGCGGAGACCTTTTTCTGCCCTCCCTCTTCTTTCGCCATGCGCTCCAGCGCGGGAATCGCGACTGTGAGCAGGTTCATGATGATGGAAGCGTTCAGGTAGGGAGAAATGCCAAGCGCAAAGATAGACATGCTTTCCAGGCCGCCGCCCGAAAGCAGGTTGAGAAAGCCAAGAGCGGTATAGTTGTTGACCTGTTCGCTGATATACGCGACGTTCACGCCCGGAACCGGAATGATAATGCCAAGCCGGTAGATTAAGAGCATGAGCAGCGTATAGAGCATCTTTTTTCTGATATCTGCAACTTTCCAGGCATTTCCCAAAGTCTTAAACATTAGTATATCTCCTCTGCGGTTCCACCGGCAGCCTCGATTTTCTCCTTGGCGGAGGCCGTGAACTTCACAGCTTTGACTGTCAGCTTCTTAGAGAGCTCTCCCTGACCCAAGATTTTGATGCCATCGTTGATTTTGCTGATAAAGCCACACTCTTTGAGCATCTCGGCCGTGATGACGGTGCCCTCATCGAAAGCATTGAGCTCTTCGACGTTGAGCGTCGTATAGACTTTGGCAAAAATATTCTTGAAGCCTCTCTTGGGGATTCTTCTGGTGATGGGCATCTGGCCGCCCTCGAAGCCGGGGCGAACGCCGCCGCCGCTTCTGGCGCCCTGACCCTTCTGGCCTCTGCCAGAAGTTTTGCCGCATCCCGAGCCGTTGCCGCGGCCAACGCGGACGGCTGCTTTCTTGGAGCCCTCGGCAGGTGCTAATTCATGTAATTTCATCGCTTCTGCCCTCCTAAACTTCTTCCACGCAGACCAGGTGTTTCACTTTGAAGATCTGGCCGCGGATGGGAGCGTTGTCTTCCTTGATGACTTCCTGGCCGAGCTTTCTGAGGCCCAGCGCACGGACAGTATCCTTCTGATCTTTGGGGCAACCGATGGGGCTCTTGACGAGCTTAACTTTTAACTGCATGTTATTGCCCTCCTATCTCATCTGCTCGACGCTGATTCCGCGCAGCTTTGCAACCTGCTCGGCCGTTCTCACCTGGGAGAGGCCGGCAATCGTCGCCTTGACTGCGTTGATCGCGTTGTTGGAGCCATAAGATTTTGTCTTGATATCCTTAATACCCGCCAGCTCGATAACCGCACGCGCCGGGCCGCCGGCCAGAACGCCGGTTCCCTTGGATGCGGGCATCAGCACGATGTGGCCTCTGCCAAACTTGCCGATGATCTCGTGGGGGATGGTCGAACCGTCCATCGCGACGGTTACCATATTGCGCTTTGCCTGCTCGACTGCCTTGCGAATCGCTTCGGGAATCTCGGCAGCTTTGCCCATTCCGCAGCCGACATGGCCATTGCCATCGCCGACCACCACAAGGGCGCTAAAGCGCATGGTTCTGCCGCCTTTGACAGTCTTGGCGACGCGGTTTACGGCAACAAGCCTTTCTTGTAAATCCAGTGTGCTGGCATCTATGCGTTGCAACTCATTGCCCTCCTTATAACTTCAGCCCAGCGGCGCGCGCGCCGTCTGCAACCTCTGCGACTCTGCCCGTGTACAGATAACCGCCACGGTCAAAGACGACTTCCGAAATGCCTTTTTCCAGTGCGAGCTTGGCGGCCTTTTCGCCGACAGCCTTGGAAGCCTCTTTCTTGGTCATATTCTCGATGACGCCCGCGAGATCCTTATCCAGCGTGGAAGCTGCGACGAGGGTGTTTGCTGCGACGTCGTCGATGAGCTGAACATAGATGTTGTTCAGGCTTCTATAGACGCACATTCTGGGGCGGCTGGCCGTGCCGCTGATTTTATTGCGGATGCGCTGGTGGCGGGCCTTGCGTACCATGTTTTTATCTTGTTTTTTAATCATAATACTCTACCCTCCCCTTACATACCTGTCTTGCCTTCTTTGCGGCGTACATGCTCGTCTTTATAGCGGATGCCCTTGCCCTTATAGGGTTCCGGCGGCTTGACGGCGCGAATGTTCGCTGCAACCTGGCCGACCTTCTGCTTATCGATGCCCCGGACGATGATGCTCGTCTGCGAGGGAACCTCAAAGCGGATGCCATCTTCTGCCTCGATTTCGACGTTGTGCGTAAAGCCGACGCCGAGCACGAGCTTCTTGCCCGAGAGCTGCGCGCGGTAGCCGACGCCAACGATCTCCAGCTCTTTGACATATTCTTCGTTTACACCCTTGACCATGTTGGCGATGAGCGCTCTTGTCAGGCCGTGGAGTGCGCGATGCTGTTTATCATCCGAGGGACGAGACACTGTGATAACATTGCCTTCGACCTTAATTTCCATGTCGCCACTGAACGCCTGGGCCAGCTCACCCTTCGGTCCTTTCACCTTAAGCACGTTGCCCGCTTCGACGGAAGCAGTAACGCCTGCAGGTAGCTCGACAGGAAGTCTGCCTATTCTTGACATATCCTTTTCGTACCTCTCTTTTTAAATTTACAGCGGCCTACCAGATGTAAGCCAAAACTTCGCCGCCAACCGATTTTCTTCTGGCTTCGGCATCCGTCATGATGCCAGAGCTCGTGGAGATGATGGCGATTCCAAGGCCATTGAGCACTTTGGGCAGCTCCTCTTTGCCGACATGCACGCGCAGGCCGGGCTTGCTGATTCTCTTGAGCCCCGAGATGACGTTCTCTCCATTCGGGCCGTATTTCAGCTTGATGCGCAGAACCGGGCGCTCATCCTCCTGCACCGTCTCACAGCCTTTGATAAAGCCCTGATCCAACATGATTCTAGCAATAGAAGCCTTCATTTTGGAAGCGGGGATGTCGACGATATCCTTTTTTACGACCAAAGCATTGCGAATGCGTGTCAGCATATCTGCTACGGGATCCGTAACTGGCATTTACTTTTTCCTCCTTTTTAAAGTCTTCTACCAACTAGCTTTCTTTACGCCGGGGATTTCCCCTTTGTAAGCAAGCTCTCTAAAGCACACACGGCAGATGCCGTATTTTCTGAGCACAGAGTGAGGACGCCCGCAGATGCGGCATCTGGTATACTCTCTGGTGGAGAATTTCGAGCCTCTCTGCTGCTTTACAATCATACTTTTCTTTGCCACTTTGCCTCTCCTCCTTACTTGCTGAACGGCATTCCCATGAGCGTCAAAAGCTCGCGGGCTTCTTCGTCCGTCTGCGCGGATGTCACGACGATGATATCCATGCCGCGTACCTTTTCGACTTTATCGAATTCGATTTCCGGGAACATCAGCTGCTCTTTGACACCAAGGGCATAGTTGCCTCTGCCATCAAAGCTCGTGGCGGGAAGGCCGCGGAAATCTCTGATGCGGGGGATTGCGATGCTGATGAGCTTATCCATAAACTCATACATGCGATCGCCTCTCAGCGTTACCTTTGCTCCAATCTTCATGCCCGCGCGGAGCTTGAAGTTTGCGACGGAGTGCTTTGCAAGCGTGACTACCGGCTTCTGGCCGGAGATGAGCGTCAGCTCTTCCAGCGCGGAATCCAGCGCCTTGGGGTTATCCTTGATATCGCCCATGCCCATGTTGATGACGATTTTCTCGAGCTTTGGCGCCTGCATGACGTTTTTATACCCGAATTTCTGCATGAGGGCAGGAACGATTTCTGTTTTATAGCTATCCTTTAATCTAGGCATTTTCTATCCCTCCCGCTTATTTATCGAGTACTTCGCCGCATTTTTTGCAAACGCGGACTTTGCTGCCGTTTTCCAGAACCTTCACAGCCGTGCGAACGCCTTTTTCGCACTTGCTGCAATACAGCATGACGTTGGATGCTGCGATGGCGCCCTCGCGGTGCACGATGCCGCCCGGCTCTGTCTGGCTCTTGGCTTTCTGGTGGCGCGTTACCATATTGACGCCCGCTACGACGACTCTGCCCTTCTTGGGCTCGACCACCATAACTTTGCCAGTTTTGCCTTTGTCTTTGCCTGTAATGACGACGACTGTGTCGTCTTTCTTAACGTGTAAATTTGCCATTTCTTAGCTCCCTCCTTACAGCACTTCGGGAGAAAGAGATGCGATTTTGGTGTAGCCCTCATCTCTGATCTCTCTGGCAACTGGCCCGAAGATACGAGTGCCTCTGGGCTGCTTGTTGTTATCGATAATCACAGCGGCGTTCTCATCGAACTTGATGTAGGAGCCATCTGCTCTCTTAACGCCCGAAACGCTTCTGACGATGACGGCCTTCACGACGTCTTTTTTCTTGACGACGCCGCCGGGAGCCGCGCTCTTGACCGAAGCGATGATAACATCCCCGATGTTGGCAGTTTTTCTCATAGAGCCGCCAAGCACCTTGAAGCACTGAATGACCTTAGCGCCGGAGTTGTCAGCTACTTTCAGATATGTCTGCATTTGGATCATTTTTAGCTCTCCTCCTTAACCTTACTTGGCCTTTTCTACGATTTCCACGACTCTCCAGCATTTGTCTTTGCTGATCGGGCGGGTTTCCATGATTTTCACGGTATCGCCAATGCCGCAAATTTCCTGCTCATCGTGGGCTTTGAATTTCTTAGAGTAGTTCACAGTTTTCTTATAGATGCTGTGCTTCTTTCTCTCTTTGACTAAAACCACAACGGTTTTATTCATCTTATCGCTTACAACTTCGCCGATTCTGACTTTGCGAAGATTTCTTGCTTGCTCTTCCATGAAAGCTCTCCTTTCGACTATTTGTTTGCGGCGCTAAGCTCACGCTCTTTGAGAATCGTCTTCACTCTTGCGATATCCCGCTTGACTTCGCGAATGCTTAAAGGGTTGCTGAGCTGGCCGGTGGCTTTCTGGAAGCGCAGGTTGAAGAACTCTGTTTTGAGATCGCCAAGCTTTGCGCTCAGCTCCTGCTCCGTCATTTCACGATATTTATTCGCCTTCAACTTGCTCACCGCCTTTTTCCAGTTTCTCACTCTTTACAAACTTGCACTTGATGGGCAGCTTATTGCCTGCAAGACGCAAAGCCTCTCTGGCGACTTCCTCGGAAACGCCAGCAATTTCGAACAGCACTCTGCCCGGCTTGACAACTGCGACCCAGTATTCCGGCGAGCCCTTGCCGCTGCCCATTCGGGTTTCGGCGGGTTTCTGCGTAACCGGCTTATCCGGGAAGATTTTGATCCAGACCTGGCCGCCTCTTTTGGTGTAGCGCGTCATTGCGATACGGGCTGCCTCGATCTGGCGGCTTGTAATCCAGCAGGGTTTTGTTGCCATAAGGCCATATTCGCCATATGATACGGTATTGCCGCGCAGGGCCTTGCCCTTCATGCGGCCTCTGAATACCTTTCTATGCTTTACTCTTTTTGGAAGTAACATTTCTTCTGCCTCCCTCCGGATTTCTTCTGTTGTCCCTTCTGTTTTCTCTGGGCGCGTTGGTGTTCTTCGCACGCTCTTTGAGCGGGTTTACCATGATCTCGCCGTTATAAATCCAGACCTTGACGCCGATCTTGCCGTATGTGGTGTTTGCTTCCGCAAAGCCATAGTCGATATCCGCGCGGATGGTCTGCAGCGGAATGCTGCCTTCGTGGTAGCTCTCGCTTCTGGCGATTTCAGCGCCGCCGAGCCGGCCGCCCGTGGCAATCTTGATGCCCTTGACGCCGCCCTTCATGGCACGGCCGATGCAGGACTTCATTGCGCGGCGGAACGCGATTCTGCGCTCCAGCTGGGAAGCGACGTTCTCTGCCACGAGCTGCGCATCCACATCCGGGCGGCGCACTTCCATGACATTGATGACGACGGTTTTATCCGTCAGCTTCTTGAGATCCGCCTTGATGACATCCAGGCCCGTGCCGCCCTTGCCGATGACGATGCCGGGCTTTGCGGTGTAGATGTTGACGGAAATTTTATTTGCTGCGCGCTCGATTTCGATTTTGGAAACGCCGGCAGCATAGAGCTTCTCTTTCAGGAACGTTCTGATCTTGTGGTCTTCCACGATGCAATCGGACATCTGGTTCTTTTTGACCATCCAGCGGGAATCCCAATCCTTGATGATACCAACCCGAAAGCCGTTTGGATTAATTTTCTGGCCCATCTTATTTCTCCTCCTTCGCCTCGCCCAGGATAACCGTGATATGGCTGCTTCTCTTCAGAATCTTGTAAGCTCTGCCCTGGCTTCTAGGCTGGAAACGCTTGAGCGTGGGCCCCTGATCCGCAAATGCCTCTGCGACGATCAGGCTGTCCCGGCTGAGCTCCAGGTTGTTTTCCGCGTTTGCGATGGCGCTGTTGAGCACCTTGAGCACGGGCTCGCATGCGCCGTTTGGCATATGCATCAAAATCGCGCGGGCCTCATCCACTTTCTTGCCTCTGATTAAATCGATGACAATTCTCACTTTGCTGGGGGAGATTCTGATGTATCTGCCGACAGCACGAGCTCTGTTATCCTTGTTTTCGCGCCGTTTGAGCGCTTTTTCTCTCTCGCGTGTTGCCATTTAACTCTCCTCCTATCTGGACGACTTCTCGCCGGCATGACCACGGTATGTGCGCGTGGGAGCGAATTCGCCGAGCTTATGCCCAACCATGTCCTCGGTAACGTAGACGGGAACGAACTTTCTGCCATCATGAACCGCAATCGTATGCGAGACCATATCCGGGAAAATCGTCGACGCACGAGACCATGTCTTCAGTACTTTCTTCTCGTTCTTTTCGTTCATCTGCTGAATTCTTGCCAGCAGTTTTTCATGCACGAAAGGCCCCTTTTTCACTGACCTACTCATTTCATATTCTCCTTCCTGCTAGCCTACTTGCCGTTTCTGCGTCTTACAATGAACTTGTTCGACGGATTCTTGCCTTTTCTCGTCTTCTTGCCCAGAGTCGGCTTGCCCCAGGGCGAAACCGGGCCGGGACGGCCGATGGGGGACTTGCCCTCACCACCGCCGTGCGGGTGGTCGTTCGGGTTCATGACAGAACCGCGGACGTTGGGCCGAATGCCTTTATGACGGGATTTGCCAGCCTTGCCCAGGCTGATGTTGCTGTTGTCGATGTTGCCAACCTGGCCGATGGTCGCCTTGGCATTCATGGGAATCATGCGGACCTCTCCGGAGGGGAGACGGACCTGCGCATAAGCGCCTTCCTTTGCCATCAGCTGCGCGGCGTTGCCCGCGCTTCTGACCAGCTGGCCGCCCTTGCCGGGCTTCATCTCGATGTTGTGCACCATGGTGCCCACCGGGATGTTCTGGATTTCCAGCGCGTTGCCGGGCTTGATATCCGCGTTCTCACCGGAGATGATGGTATCGCCGACCTTCAGGCCCAGGGGAGCGAGGATATATCTCTTCTCACCATCGGCGTAGTGCAGCAGCGCGATGTTGGCCGTGCGGTTCGGGTCGTACTCGATGGTCGCGACTTTGGCGGGGATGCCGTCTTTATTGCGCTTGAAATCGATGATTCTGTATTTCTGTCTGTTGCCGCCGCCAATGTGCCGCACCGTGATGCAGCCGCGGGCGTTTCTGCCGCCCGTCTTCTTCTTGGTTGCCAGCAGAGATTTCTCGGGTGCGTTTGCCGTAATCTCGTCGAACGCGGAGACCGACATGCCTCTTCTGCCCGGAGAAGTCGGTTTGTATTTTTTAATCGCCATGATAATACCCTCCTAAGCTACTGAACCATGCTCTCGAAGAACTCGATGGCCTTGGAGCCTTCTTTGAGCGTAACAACTGCTTTTTTCACCTTGGCAGTTCTGCCTCTGGTGTAGCCCTGTCTTTTGACTTTGCCGTCGCGGTTCGAGGTGTTTACGCTCTCGACCTGAACGCCGAAAATCTCTTCAACTGCGGATTTGATTTCCGTTTTGTTGGCACCCGGCGCAACTTTAAACGTATATTTCTTCATGGGGATTTGGTCGTAGCTCTTTTCCGTGAGCACCGGCCCCAGAATGATATCATGAATATCTTTCATTACGCATAAACCTCCTCGACCTTTTTGGCCGCAGCCTGCGTTACGATGAGCTTATCGCAATTGATAATATCGTAGACGCTGATGCCGCCGACAACGCCCGTCTTGACGCCGGGCAGGTTGTTTGCCGCGCGGACGACTTCTTCGTCCTTCTCCGCCGTTACGATGAGCGCCTTGCCCGAAACATTCAGATTGCCGAGCAGCTTGACGACTTCCTTCGTCTTGGGAGCGGCGAGCCTCAGCTCATCGAGGACGAGCAGCTCCTCCGTCTTAACTTTCTCGGAAAGCGCGCTGACCATTGCCAGGCGGCGAACCTTCCGGTTGACCTTGAAGGAATAATCCCGGGGCTTGGGGGCGAACACGACGCCGCCGCCCACCCACTGGGGAGCGCGGATAGAGCCCTGTCTTGCACGGCCTGTACCCTTTTGTCTCCAAGGTTTGATGCCGCCTCCGCGGACTTCGCCGTAGGTGAGCGCGGACTGCGTTCCCTGACGATCTGCTGCCAGCTTTGCGACGACGACCTGGTGGATTGCATATTGATTGACTTCAGCGCCAAAGACTGCATCGCTAAGAGCGATTTCGCCAGCCTCTTGGCCGCTTGTGTTATACATCTTCAAATTAGGCATATTTGCTTCCTCCTTTCATCCGGCTTAAGCTTTGACCGCTTTTTTCACAGTAACGACCTGGCCGTTTGCGCCAGGGATGCTGCCCCGGATGAGGAGCATATTGCGCTCTGCGTCCACACCCACAATCCGCAGATTCTGGATGGTTTTCTTGACGTTGCCCAGATGGCCGGGCATGTGGTGGCCCTTATAGACCTTGGCAACTCTCGTGCCCATGGAGCCATGGCCTCTGTGATACTTGGAGCCGTGCGCCATCGGGCCTCTGTGCTGGCCATAGCGCTTGATTGCGCCGGCATAGCCCTTGCCTTTGGAAGTGCCCGTAACGTCGATGATGTCGCCGTTTTCGAACACATCCGCTTTGATTTCCTGGCCGATTTCATAGCTTGCTACATCGTCCGTGCGGAACTCGCGGAGCACTTTTCTCATCTCCACGCCAGCTTTTTTGAAATGCCCGGCCTCGGGTTTGTTGACTCTATTTTCCTTTACGGCGCCGAACCCAACCTGGATTGCGTTATAGCCGTCGGATTCGATGGTCTTCTTTGCAACGACAACGCAGGGGCCAGCTTCTACTACCGTAACGGGTACGACGTTGCCTTCTTCCGTGAAGATCTGCGTCATGCCAACTTTTTTACCTAAGATCGCTTTCATTGTTTACCTCCTTACGCTGCCTTACAGTTTGATTTCGATATCAACACCCGCCGGCAGATCCAGACGCATGAGAGCATCCGTGGTTTTCGCATTCGCTTCCAGGATATCGATGAGTCTTTTGTGGGTGCGGATTTCAAACTGCTCGCGAGAGTCTTTATATTTGTGCGTTGCTCTCAGGATTGTGATGATCTCCTTTTCCGTGGGGAGCGGGATCGGGCCGGATACTTTCGCACCCGTGCGCTTTGCCGTTTCCACGATCTTCGCCGAAGACTGATCGATAAGGTTGTGATCGTATGCCTTCAGCTTAATTCTGATTCTTTGGCTTGCCATTACTTATTATTCCTCCTTTGCCAATGTGGCACCTCTTGCGGCTTTTCCATGCCTTCCCACCACAGGTTGTGTTCCGGCTGGATCAGGAGCCTGCATCATTGCCCCTTTGTAAACGCTGCCGTGTGTGCCGTAGCTATTTTTTAATGCAAATGCCCCGCGTTTTTCTGGCATTTGCCCTTTGGAGCGCCCGATTGTCGGGCGATTGTCAGCAGAAATTACCCGGAAATGGCCTCCGGCAACCTTCTGCCTCATCCCATATTGCGCACTGCGCAACAGTAGTATTATATAATAGGAAAAAGCCCTTTGCAAGGGCTTTTCCTGAAAAAACACGATTTTTTCTGCAAAAAGAGGGATTTTTGCCCGCGGTGCACCGCTCCGGCATGGTCTGCGCCGATTTTCTGCGGCGAAGGGGGCGCGCAGAGCCTAAAAAGCACCGCCTGGCTTTGCACTTTGCGCCTCAGGCTGGGCGCCCGGCCGTCCTCCCCGGCCTTGGGGCAAGCCCTGCGTTTTCCTACACTTTCTGGGCATTCATGGTGCTCATGCGGAAGGACTTGAATTTATCGCCCCGGAAAGTCAGGACGCCGTAATCCCCTTCCTGAACGCCCATGTAGATCTCCCGCCAGACTTGCAGTTCCTTTTGCGAGCCATCCGCCAGCTGGAACCGCACAAAATACTTGGTATAGCCAGTCCGCTCATATTCAAAAGCCGGCCCCACAAAGCGGTGCGTACAAAGGAGCTGCCGCCAGCGGTTTTTCTCCTGCTCCTCCCGTTTCAGCGTGATTTTGGCCGGAGCACAGACTTCGGGTGCAAAGAGATTTTTCAGGCCTTGCAGCAGATTCCAAAAGAGATTGCACAAAAACAGGAGCACAAAGGGAGCCAGCAGCAATGCGGCGATCAGCGCTATTTTATTTTGAAAACATCCGGATATTCCCTGCCAGAGCCACACAAAAAAGTTTTTGCAGGCATCCAGCACAGCTTGGATTTTCATAAAAATTCCCCCTCGCTCTGTTTTAGGCGCAGAATGCCGCTGCCCGTCTGTGCCGCGCTTGCCCAAGGTCAAGGGCGATGGGTAGCCATGGGGCTCCGCCCCATACCCCAACACGGAGGCGGGGTAATGCAGAGGTTTTGGCTCTGCGTTGCGGCAGGAATTCCTGCGGAAGTTGCTCCCGCGTTCCCTGTCCGCCTAAGATCAAGGGCAATGGGCAGCCATGGGGCTCCGCCCCATACCCCATTACGAAAGCGGAGTAGTGCAGAGATTTTGGCTCTGCGTTGCGGCAGGAATTCCTGCGGAAGTTGCTCCCGTGTTCCCTGTCCGCCTAAGGTCAAGGGCAATGGGCAGCCATGGGGCTCCGCCCCATACCCCAATACAAAGGCGGGATAAGCGCGGTTCAATAGTTGCGGGCCCCGTTTGAAATCTTTGATTTCAGTAACGGGTGCAATTATTATAACACGCCCTACTCCCAAAGAAAACGCCCTGGGCTTTTTGTTTTCAGCTTGTTTGCAGTTTGCGGCAGCAAAAAAGGGAAGAGCATCTGCTCTTCCCTTTTACTT